>JAJYEB010000004.1 GCA_021790375.1 Chloroflexota bacterium
TGTGGGACGTACGGCGCGAGCATCCCGCGCTGCTGGCTCCCGGCGACCGGGTCCGGTTCGTGCCTCGCTGAACCGTGCTGGAAGTCGTCGCGCCCGGCCCCCTGCTCACGCTACAGGACCGCGGCCGGCCGGGGCTCGCGCACCTCGGGGTACCTCCGTCCGGCGCCTGCGACCCGTGGGGACTCACGGTCGCCAACCTGCTCGCCCAGGCTCCCCCGGACGCGATCGCGGTCGAGGTGACCCTGGGCGACACGCAGCTTCGTGCGGTCGAGACCTGCACGGTGTCGCTCGCCGGTGCGGATCTCGGCGCCGAGCTGGACGACGGTCGACCCCTCCCGGCGGGCGCCGTGTACCGCCTCCCGGCCGGATCGCAGATCCGCTTCGCCGGGTCGCGCACGGGCATGCGCGCGTACGTCGGGCTTGCCGGGGGAGTCGTTGCGCGGCGGGTCCTCGGGTCGGCCTCCACGTGCGTGCCGGCGGGGATCGGCGGCATCGACGGCCGGCCACTGCGCGCCGGGGACGCGCTGTTGCCGGTCCGCCGGGGTGACCTCGGCGCCGCCGGCCGGGCGTGGCCGGTCCGGAGTGCGCCCCACCCGGTCCTGATCGGCGGCCCGCTCCGGTTCGTCCCGGGCCCCGACCTGCGTCACCTGCCGGCAAGCACCGCGGAGGCCCTCGCCGCGGCGACCTGGCGGGTGGGATCTGCGAGCGACCGGATGGGAATACGGCTCGAGGGTGCCGCCCTGCCACCGGGTCGCGAGATCCTGTCGCACCCCGTCACCCCGGGGGCGATCCAGGTGCCTGCCGACGGACAGCCCGTGGTCCTCTTCGTCGATGGGCCGACGATCGGCGGCTATCCCGTGGTCGGGGTCGTGCCTCGCTGGGAGCGGCCGCGCCTGGGACAGCTGCGGCCCGGCGACCGCGTGACGTTCGCAGCGCAGGACGCCTCGGAGGCCCGGGCCGCGTGGGCGGAGCAGGAGCGGCTCCTCGAGGCCGCCGCGGGGGTGATCCACGTCGACGCGCTCTGGGAAGGCCTCGCGGACGGCGCGGGCGGATAGCGGAGCCTCCCGACCACTCGGGCGTCCGGCCGCCCTGGCGGAGCGATCAGCCCTGCGTTGCCGCGCGGCTCTGGCGGAGCGGTCAGCCCTGCGTTGCCGCGCGCCGCTGGCGCATCACCATGTCGATGATCAGGGCCGCGGTCCAGCTGAAGCGGTCGCTCCCGTGACCCGATCCATCCAGCGGGTCGAAGTACTCCCGGAAGCCGGACCGGCGGACCAGCTGGAGTGAACTCGCGACCACCTCGCCGGCCAGCCGCTCCCGGCCGTGCTGGCGCAGGCCCTGCCAGAGGAGCCAGTTCGTGTTCAACCACACCGGGCCCCGCCAGTAGCGCTCGGGGTCGAAGTCGGCCGCCCGCTCGTCGTACGTCGGGACGATGTAGTGCGGGCCCCGGCCGCGCGGGTGGAACGACGGCGACTCGAGCTCGCGGCAGATCGCGTCGACGATCGGCGGTGGCAATTCGGGGTCGAGCAGCGGCGCGAAGGAGACGACCGTGTCCTCGGGCTCGCGGCGGTTGCGCCGCACGTCCCAGGGCGAGAACCGGCGCCGGCGCGGGACCCACAGTTCGCGGATCAACGCCTCCCGGATGCGATGCGATGCGGCGCGATGCGGCGCCGGATCCGCGCCGACCAGCCCGGCAATCTCGGCGAGCGCGAGCTCCGACCAGAGCAGGATGGCGTTGAAGAGCGGATCCACGATCAGGAAGGGCGAGCCGGCCATGACCGCCGCGTCCTCGTAGCGGGCCTCCCGCTCGAGGGTCAGCAGGTAGAGGAACCGCGCGTAGTCGGCGTCGGTGGGGCGGTCGGCGGCCGCGGCATGGTCGAGATCGCGTCGACGGTACGGAGGCAGAGCGCCGGGCGGCACCGTGATCCGGTCGAAATCACGGTCCCACGCCGGCGAGTCGTCCAGCCCGGATTCCCACGGGTGGACGATGGCGGCCAGCCCGCAGCCGTTCGGATCGCGGCCCATCTCGAGGTGGCGCACCTGCGCCGACAGGCGGGGGTAGAGCCGGGCGAGCCATTCCAGCGAGGCGGACTGCTCCGCGGCGGCAGCCCGTCGATGGACCTCGAGTGCGGCGCGCGCGTGGATGGGCGGCTGCGTGATGCCCGATGTGGGGCGCCCGGATGGTGCGGCCGGACACCGCTCGGCCTGCCAGACCTCGGGACCGGGGAAGTACGCCCCCGCCGGGGCCGAGGGATCGAAGGCGATCGAGGGAAGCATCCCGGTCCGCCACTGCGCCTCGAACAGGGTCTCGAGCTCGAGGCGCGCCCGCGCGGCGTCGTGCCACGACCGCCCCAGCGCGATGAACGCCGAGTCCCAGCTCCACTGGTGGGGATAGAGCGCCTGCGAGGGACGCGTGTAGGAGCCGGTCCAGTTGGCGTCCAGGACATCGCGGGCCCCGGCCAGCAGGTCGTCGGCCGCCTCGAGCGTGGCGTCCAGGCCGGCGGGGGCGGCGTGACCGACCGACGCACGGGTTCCGGGCGGCTGGTCCATGGCGCGAGTATCCCGGAAGACCGCCGGTCGCGCTGCCACGTGCGATTCCTGCTCGCCAACCACGGAGTGCTGGTGTTCCACCGCACGCCGGAGCTCGCCGTGCTCATCGGTGGAGTGGTCGAGGAGGCAGCGCAGGCGGCGCTCAACGCCATCGCGCTGGGCGGTCCGGTCGAGATCGCGCCCGACATGCGGGCCGCTGCGCTGCAGCGGGCGATCGCTCGACGCCCTGGGGACGCGGACCGCCTGAGCCGTTGCGCGCCCGACCCCACCGGGTGGCCCGGCCGCGGAGGGCTGGCGCCGGCGCCAGGTCCGACTCGATAGACCAGGTCCGACTCGATAGAATCGGACCGACTGTGCTGCAACTCGCGGGCGACCAGTCGATCGCCGCCGGTCGACCCGCCCACCCCCGCCCCGCCGGTTCGTCCGGTGGCGGCACCCTGCGACCGCAGCCTGCGCTCGGACGAACAAGGAGAACCGCGACATGGTCCGTCGCTGGATGCTCGTCGTCCTCGTTTCAGCCGTGTTCGCCGCGTGCGGGTCGAGCACGCCGGCCGGCTCCCCTGCCCGCGCACCGTCCCCGTCCGCGGCCACACCGGGCGCAGCGGCCCCGTCGGCCGTCCCGGGTGCCAGCGGCGATCCCGCCTCCATCGGCAGGGCCTACATCGAAGCCCTCTCCCGTGGCGACTGGACGGGCGCGCTGGCCATGGAGGACCCGGTCATGGCCGCCGCGGCACCCGCCTCGAAGCTCCAGCAGATCGTGCAATCGCTGGTGGCCCAGTACGGCGCGTTCGGCGCGATCGAGAGCGTGTCCACGACCCCGGCGGCGTCGGGCCCCCTGGTGGCCGTCGCGGTGGATTTCGCCCATGCCACGGTCACGCTGAACGTCGCCGTGAGCCCCGGGGGCCAGGTCATCGGGCTCCACGTCGCCGCGGTGGCGGCAGCGTCGGCCTCGCCCGCCGCCTACGTCCGCCCGGGCTCCTTCGCCGAGTCCAGCATCACGGTGGGATCGGCGCCGTGGACCCTGCCCGGGACGCTCACGTTGCCGGTGGGGACGGGTCCCTTCCCGGCGGTGGTCCTCGTGGCGGGATCCGGGCCCGCGGACCGCGATGAGACGTTCGGGCCGAACAAGCCCTTCGAGGACCTTGCCTGGGGGCTGGCCTCGCAGGGCATCGCCGTGCTGCGCTACGACAAGCGCACGCTCGTGTACGCGACGCAGATGGCGGCCGACACGAGCATCACGGTGCACCAGGAGACGATGGACGACGCGGAGGCCGCCGTCGCGCTCCTGCGCAGGACCCCGAAGGTCGACCCGTCCCGGGTGTTCCTCGTGGGGCACAGCCTTGGCGCGTATCTCGCCCCCCGGATCGCGGCCGAGATACCGGGACAGCTGGCCGGCATCACGCTGCTCGAGGCGCCCAGCACGCCGCTTCCAGAGCTCGTGGTGATCCAGGAGGAATACCTCGCCTCGCTCCAGGGCAGCCCGAGCCCGCAGGTGGAGCAGCAACTGGCCACCCTGAAGCAGCAGGCCGCACTCGCCGAATCGCCCGGCCTGTCGCCCTCGACGCCGACGTCCAAGCTGCCCCTCAACACCCCGGCGTCCTACTGGCTCGACCTGCAGACCTACCACCCGCTGGCGGTCGCCGCGGGGCTCCAGGTCCCGATGTTCTTCTCGCAGGGCGGCCGGGACTACCAGGTGCCGCCATCCGAGCTGCAGCCCTGGGAGCAGGCGCTCGCCGGGCACGCGAACGTGACCTTCAGGACCTACCCCGCGATGGACCACCTGCTGCTCGACGGCAGCGGATCCCCCACCCCGGCCGAGTACAGCGTGCCGGGCCACGTCGACCCGCAGCTCGTCGCCGACCTCGCGGCGTGGATCAGGAGCAGCTGACCCGGCCGGCCACCGATCCCCCCGCGAGTCCTCGCTCCCGGGCTCAGCCGATCGTCCCTGCGGCGTCCGCCGGCTGATCGGCCGTCCAGCGCGCCAGCCAGTCGAGGACGGTGTCGTGCCACAGGACGGAGTTCGCCGGCCTCAGCACCCAGTGGTTCTCATCGGGAAAGTACAGCAGCCGCGAGGGGACGCCGCGCCGCTGCAGGGCGGTGAACACCGCGAGACCCTCCGCATCGCTCACGCGGAAGTCGAGCGCGCCGTGGATGACGAGGGTCGGGACGCGCCACGCGGCGATGTGATGGATCGGGTTGTCCTTCTCGTAGCTCGCCGGGTTCTCCCACGGGGTGCCGGCGTGTTCCCACTCCGGAAACCAGAGCTCCTCGGTCGCGAAGTAGGCGAACCGCTCGTCGAGGTTCCCGTCGTGCGTCACGAGGCAGCGCCAGGGCTCGTTCCAGACGCCCGCGATCAGGTTGATCATGTAGCCGCCGAAGCTCGCCCCGAGGGCGGCCGCACGGCTCGGGTCGAGGAAGGGATATCGCTCGAGCGCGGCCGCGTACCCCTTCCGCAGATCCTCGAGCGGCTTGCCGCCCCAGTCGTCGCGGATCGAGTCGGTGAAGGCCTGCCCGTAGCCCGTCGATCCGTGGAAGTCGACCATCACCACCGCGTAGCCCGCCCCCGCGTACACCTGCGGGTTCCAGCGGTAATGCCAGTCGTTCCCGGAGCTCGCCTGCGGGCCGCCGTGGATGATGAACGCGATCGGGTACTTCCTGGACGCGTCGAAATGCGGCGGGCGGACGAGGTATCCGTGCACCGTCTCCCCGTTCCAGCCGGCGAACGAGAACTGCTCTGCCTCGCCGAGGGCGACACCGCGCAGCCGCGTCTCGTTCAGGCGGGTGAGCCTGCGATGGTTTCCGGCGACGAACGCGTAGAGGTCGGCCGGACCCTCGAGCGAATCGAGGACGTAGAAGATCCGGTCCCCGACGGCCCGGACGTGCGACACATGTCCCCGATCGACGATGGCCCTCACCGCACCCGTCCCGACGTCGACCGCGAAGAGGCCGCGCTGGCCCGTGTCCTCGGCCGTCACGTAGAGCGTCCGGCCGTCCGGGGACCACGCGAGCGACTCGGCGCTCCGGTCCCAGTCGTCCGTCAGCCGGCGATCCCGACCATCCGGCCAGTCGCGGACGATGACGGTCTGCTTGTCGGCCTCGTACCCCGGCCGGCTCATGGCAAGGTAGGCGAGGGTCGTCCCGTCCGGGCTGAACGACGGGTCCAGGTCTGCCGCGCGGTTCTCCGTGGTGAGCTTCACCGGCGGCGCGCTTCCGTCCACCGGGGCAAGGAAGAGATCGAGATCCGTGCTCCACGCTTCCTCCCGGCCCACGTCGCGCGCGGTGAACACGACCCCGGCGCCGTCGGGGGTGAACGTGAACTGCTCGTGGCCGCCGAACGGCCGGCTCGGGGCGTCGGCGTCCATCGCCGGCATGACGTCGACTGCCCGACCCCCGCCGATTCCCTGGACGAACAGGTGACGCCTGCGCCCGGCCCTCCACTCGTCCCAGTGGCGGACGAAGAGTCGGTCGTGGATCCGCCCGGTCGCGGAACGGCCGGCGTCCTCCGCGAGCCGCCGGGCGGTGGAGCCAAGCGTGTCACCCGCGGCGTCGGGGAAGACCGCCGCCGAGAACGCGACCCGGCGGCCGTCGCGCGAGAGGACGAACGACTCGACATCGACGGGCGACGCCGTCACCGGGACCGGCTCGCCGCCGTCCAGCGGCAGCGCCACGATCTGCCGTCCCCCGGACGCCAGCCGCGAGATGTAGTAGAGCGTCCGCCCATCCGGCGCAAAGGTGGGGTCGGTGTCGCCGCCACCGGAGCGGGTGAGCTGGCGCAGACCGCTCCCGTCGGCGTTGACGATCCAGAGGTGCGCGTGAAGGGCGTTCTCGTGCGGCGCGAGGCGCTCGATCTTCAGGACGATCCGCCGCCCGTCCGGGGAGACGGCGATCCCCTGGAGCCGGCGAAGGTCCACCTGGTCGCGGATGGTGTACGGGTGCCGCGTTCGAGAGCGTGGCGAGGGACGTCGGTCTGTCATGGCGCGCAGTCTCGCACGCCGCGGCTCCAGCTGGAAGGCGCAGCACTCGTCAGGTCGCCCCGGCGATCTGCGCGACCTGCCTCGGTCCCGGTCGGCAGGGCGGTGTTGCACGCCGGTGCCTCCAGGGACAAGCTCTGCCCAGGGATCGGCTCTGCGGGACCGGCATCGGGGGCTCGACCCGCCGGCACGCCCCGGCGGCTGCGGCGAACATCCGCACGTGAACCCGGTCGACCCAGCGAGAAGGAGGTGAACCCCATGCACGACCTGCTGGTCGAGGAGATCCGCCGGCCGGAGTGGGGCGAGGAATGGGTGCACGCCCGGGGCGCGGTGATCCAGCGGGTCTTCGCCCACGACATCTGGCACGTTGCCGAGGTGAACGAGGCGTTGACCGCCGCGGGGCTACCCCTGATCGACCTCTGGAACTGAACGATCAAAGGCGCAGTCGGGACCGCCAGGACGTGCGGTCCGGGAGGAAATGGGCCAGGACCATCGAGACGATGCTGATGACGATCGAGCAGAGAAGGGCAGCCACGAACGCTTCCAGGCTGAGGTGCGGCGGGAACGCGGCGAGCTTGAACCCGAGCGAGAACGCATCGGAGACGAGCGCGAGCAGGAGCAGGAGCACCGCGTTGATGACCAGGCCGAACAGCCCGAGCGTCAGGATCCGCGCCGGCAGCGAGAGCAGCTTCGCGATCGGCTTCAGATAGGCGTTGATCAGTCCGAAGATCAGGGCGACGACCAGGAGCTTCCACCAGTCACCCGCCGGGAAGGTCTGGGCGGCCGGGAATGTGACGTTCGGGACGATCCGCACCGCGACCCAGAGCGCGGCGGCGTTGATGACGATTCGGACGGCGAGTGGTCCCATGCCTGTGCCTCACCTCGTGGTGACCGACTCCGCCCTGCGGAGCGGTCGGCTGCTGGTCTCATTCGGACGATGCGGTCGCGGACGCGCCTCCCACCCGGGCCGAGGGTCACTCCACGGGGATCTTCGTGGCCATGAGGTCCTGGTAGCCGCAGGCCGGGCACTGCAGGTGGAGATGCGGGGACATCCTGCTGGCGTGCTGCGTCGCAGGCTGGGCCGCCCCGCTCAGAGCCTGACGACGCCGAGCAGCAAAAGGATCACCACCACGATCACGATCACGCCGACGATCCCGATGCCGCCGCCTCTGTTCATCTCAGCCTCCTGTTCAGTATCGAGGGGCAGGCTGCGGCCCGGTCACAGGCGCTCGAGGATCCTGGTCCGCTTGGCCTCGTACTCCTCGGCGGAAATGAGCTCGCGATCACGCAGGCTGGTGAGCTCCGCCAGCGCGTCCGCCGCGTCCGCGGGCTTCGGTGTGGAGGCCTGGCCCCGGCCAGCCTTGAGCCGGTTGAAGCCGAAGCCCACCGCGAGGAGCGTCCGTGTCGCGATCAGGACGACCGCCGTCCACACCACGCCATAGAGCAGCACGACCACGACGTTGGAGCTGAGGACGACGTGGTTGATCGCGAACAGCACCCACCAGCCAGCGGCGATCGCCACCACGGCCAGCGCCACGAGCAAGATCCGCGTCGAGGCGTGCATCTCAGCAACCACCCGCTTTCTCGCGCCGGATCACCACGGTCCCAGTGTGGCCTCGCCCGATCACCGCGTCATGACGGTCCGTCATGGCGTGCGCCACCGGCAGTCGGGGCCCCGACATGGCAGGATCCCGCCGCTGCGTCTCCCGGGGGAGATCGTCTGCCCTGGCTGGGGGGGCCGACAGTTCGCTCTCCCGGGTGCGCGCGACGGGATCCTGCGGCCGGGAGTCGCCGCGCTCGACGCCTCTCGGCCTGGCCGACGAGCCGCCCTGACCCGGACCGGCTGCGGCTGAGCGCGCCCCGTCGCTCACAGGCGCTGGTGCGCTACGGGAGTGTGCCGCCACCGGCGGCCGCGCGTCATGACGGGTCGTCATCTCCACGAAAGCAGCGGCGCCGCGCTAGTCGGGGGGCGGTTCGCCCTGCTCCGACCCGGCATCCCAACCCTGGTTCGAGAAGGTGGGGACGAAGCGATAGCCCTGGCCCGGCACGGTCGCGATGAAGCGCGGATGGCGGTAATCGTTCTGCAGCTTGATACGCAGGCTGCGGATGTGGCGGTCCACCACGTTGCTCTCGGCCACGAAGTCGGTGCCCCAGATGGCGTCGAGGATCTCGTCGCGGGTCACGGTGCGGCCGGCGCGGCTGGCGAGCAGGTACAGCAGGCTCTGCTCGATGCCGCTCAAGTGCACCACCGAGTCGCCCGCGCGCACCACGCGGTTGACGATGTCGATCTCCATCTCGCCGAGGGTGATGGTGGGCACGATGGGCAGGTCCGCGCCGGTCGTCCGGCGCGTGATGACGATGGCACGCGCCAGGAGCTCCTCGGGCGAGAAGGGCACCGCGAGGATGTCGTCGACCCCGAGATCGAAGGCGCGCAGCTTGGTGCGCAGGTCGCCGCGGCGGGTCAACCCGAGCACCGGCGTCCCGCTCCGTCGCTGCAGGCTGTTCGAGGCGCCCAGGCGCGCCAGCAGCGCCGCGCTGTCGTCATGGTCCATGTCGACCACGCCCAGATGCGGACGCCAGCCGGCGAGGATCGCCTCTGCCTCGGCCAGGCTGCGTGCCGCACGCACCAGGAAGAGGCCGTGGTTGAGGGTCAGCTCGATGAGGTCCACCACCAGCGGCTGCGCGTGGAGCACCAGGGCGCGGCGCGCCACCGCCTGTGGTGCCTCTACCTGGCTATCGGCCATGCTCCTCGTCCTCGTCGTGCCCCCTCGCGGTGAGACGCAGGCGGATTCTACCGTCGCGCCCCACCGGGTCGCCACCGACGATCGGCACGAGCGGGAGCGATTGGCCGAAGCCGTCCCTTCGGGTCGACCCGCATGACAGACCGTCATGACGCCGTGACGCGGTCGGCGACACACTCGCGAGCGATCGCGCGCACGGTCGGCGGACAGCACTCCCGCGCGATGCGCATCTTGCACAATGAGCGCGCGCTCCTCCCAGGTCCCGGGGACCGGGAGCGCTCGCGACGGCGTTCGCAGGAGTCCGGAGGTCTCGATGCCCGGTGACGAGGCGCCCACCCCCCGTCCGAGCCCGCTCGCCGCGGTCGCCGCGCTCATCGAAGGGCGCCGCATCCCGGAGAAGGGCGTGACGCCGTCGCCGCACGAGTCGCGCGCGACCGGGGTCCTGCGACCGATCGTGTTCGGCGGGAATGACGGGCTGGTGAGCAACCTCGCCCTGGTCATGGGCGTGGCCGGCGCGGCTCCGGCGCCCGGGGTCATCGTCCTCGCCGGCATCGCGGGCCTTCTCGCCGGCGCGTTCAGCATGGCGGTCGGCGAATACATCTCGGTGCAATCGCAACGCGAACTGCTCGAGTACCAGATCGCGTTCGAGCGGCGGCAACTCGACGCGACCCCCGAGGCGGAGTACGACATCCTCGTCGGGATCTACGTCGGGCGCGGGTTCCCCCGCGACGAGGCCCGGCAGATCGCCGATCGCATGTTCGCAGAACCCGCGCGCGCCCTCGACGCGCTCGTGCGGGAGGAGATCGGGCTCGATCCCCGCGTCATCGGGTCGCCGTGGAGCGCCGCCGCCGGATCGTTCGTGGCGTTCACAATGGGCGCGCTCGTGCCGGTGGTGCCGTACCTCATCGGGTCCGGCGCCCCCGCCTTCTGGGTGAGCCTGCTCGCGAGCCTGGCGGGCCTGTTCCTGCTCGGCATGGGCGTGAGCCAGGTCACGCACCGCGAGCCCCTGCGATCAGGAGCCCGACAGCTGCTCCTCGGGCTCGCCGCCGCGGGCGTGACCTACGCGGTGGGCACCCTCATCGGCGCTTCCGGCATCTGAGCCGATCGCGGACCAGCCGGCAGGGACCGGCACGGGCCGGGCTCGGGCTACGTCGCCGCGCCTCCTTCGAAACGGCGCTGCTCCTTGACTGCCGGCTCGGCCGCTCGCTACCGGTGGCCGGTGCCGGCACAAGCAGCTGATCGACAGGCCCCAGCGCGGCTCGTCCGCGTCGATGGCTGGCTGGCGCCAGCCCGCGAGCCATCCACTTGCTGCTCGGCGTCTCGCGTGGTGGGCAGCGCGAGGGCGCGGGGTTACGGCAGGATCGTGAAGCGGCCGCCGGCGAGCGGCCACACCACCTCGAAATGTCTCCGGTCAAGGGTCACGATGATCCGGGTCTGGTGGCGTGCTGCGAGCACCACGTTCGACGCGTCGGCGACGCCGATCGACTGGTCCGCGTAGTGCTCGACGATCGAGGTGGCCTCCGCCAGGTCCTCGGTGCCGAATGCGGCCAGCTCCCAGGCTCCGCCCGCCAGCTCCATCAGCACGGCGAGCTCGGCTGCAACCCCGAGTCGCGACCCGACGAGGTAATCGAGCTCGGCCACCACGTACGGCGAGACAACGAGCGGCTCGGTCGCCGCGTCGATGATGCGTGACACGGCATCGTGGTCCGGCTCGTCCGTGTCGAAGAACGCGAGCAGCGCGCTCGTGTCGACGATCATCGCTCGCCGAAGCCCGTAAGGTGGTCGTCTGCCTCACGCGCGATCGGCGCTCCGCTGCCGAACAGGCCCCCGCGCGGGCGCGGTCGCTCGCCACCGACCGCGCTGCGGATCGAGTCACGGATCACCTCGGCCTCCGAAACGCCGCGTCGGCGGGCCGCCGTCCGGATCGCAGCCTTGAGGTCTGCCGGCAGGTAGATCGTCGTCTTGTCCACGAACGTATGGTACCACCGCTGGCGCTGGCACCCACTCAGTGCGCTGCACGACGAAGGCACGATCCATCCTCCAGGGCCGATCGGTGTGCGCTGCGCCGACAGGAATCGTCCGCCGGCGAGTCCCGAACGATCAGCCTCGTGCCTCGGGTCGGGCTACGGCGAGCCGGGCGCGGGTCGCGCTCCAGCGATCGAGCTCGCGCAGCGCCTCCTCCGACGCCGAGCCGGGTTCGGCCGAGTAGATAGCGACCGTCTGGCCGGGATCGGCGGGCAGGTCGAGCACCTCGTAGAGGAGCGTCAGCTCGCCGACGAGCGGATGGCGCAGCCGCTTGGTGCCCGAGCGGTGGAACCACACGTCGTGGCGTGCCCACTCGATTCGGAACTCCTCCGACCGTGTCGAGAGCGTCCCGACGAGCTCGGACAGCGCCCGGTCGTAGGGGTTGCGCCCGGCCTCGCCGCGGAGCGCCGCGACCAGGTCGTGCGCCGTCGTCTCCCAGTCGGCGTAGAACGTGCGGGCTCGCGGGTCGAGGAAGGCGAACCGCACTGAAATCGGCGGCCGGACCGGATCGCGGAAGTGCTCCGAGTAGAGCGCCTGGCCGAGCGCGTTCGCGTACAGGATGTCGAGCCGTCCGTTGCGGACCATCGCGGGCAGCCCGCTCATCGCGTCCACGATCCGCCGGACGCTCGGGCGCACGAGCGAGGACATCGATGGACGGTGGGGCGGCCGCCCGGCGTTGGCGGTCCGGATGAGGTCGAGCAGGTGGGCGTGCTCGGCCTCGTCGAACTGGAGCGCACGGCTCACGGCCTCGAGGATGTCCTCGGAGACGCCGCGAGCGCTCCCGCGCTCGAGCCGCGTGTAGTACTCGACGCTGATCCCCGCGAGGAGGGCGACCTCCTCGCGCCGCAGACCCGACACCCGGCGGTGGCGACCGTACGCAGGCAGGCCCGTCTGCTGCAGGCTCAGCCTCGCCCGCCTGGTCGTGAGGAACTCCCGGATCTCGTTCGGCTCGCCCATCGCCTGCACACCGTAGCCGAACGCCCCCGCGGGTGGGAGGCACTCGCAGTACCCCTCTCACGCGTGCCTTCCTCGCAACACCGGCCACGTGGTTGGATGCATCCGTGCAGAACGGCGACCAGCAGCTTCGGGGGTGACATGCGAGCAGCCATCTTCAACGGGCCCGGGAGGATCGACCTCGGCGAGCGTCCCGATCCGGTGATCCAGTCGCCGACCGACGCGATCGTGCGCGTGACCCTGGCCTGCGTCTGTGGATCGGACCTGTGGTACTACCGCGGGCTCTCGCCCCACGACCTCGGCCCCATCGGGCACGAGTTCATGGGGGTGGTGGAGGAAGTCGGCCGGGAGGTCCGCGGGATCGCGGCCGGCGATCTCGTGGTGGCGCCATTCACTTACAGCGACGGCACCTGTCCGATCTGCCGCGCCGGCGTGACCTCGCAGTGCCTCCACGGCGGTGGCTTCGGCAACCACGGCATCGACGGGGGGCAGGGCGAGGCCGTCCGCGTGCCGTTCGCGGGCGCGACGCTGGTCAAGGTGCCGGGGTCCGGCCACTCGGACGAGACGCTGCGCTCGGTGCTCGCGCTCTCCGACGTGATGTGCACGGGACACCACGCCGCCGTGAGCGGCGACGTGCGGGCCGGGAGCACGGTCGCCGTGGTCGGTGACGGTGCGGTGGGCCTGTGCGCGGTGATCGCCGCGAAGCGGCTCGGGGCGGCGCGGATCATCGCGCTCAGCCGGAACCCGGCGCGACAGGCGCTCGCGAGCGGGTTCGGAGCGACCGACATCGTCTCCGAGCGGGGCGAGGCGGCCGACGCCGCCGTGCTCGAGCTGACCGACGGCCTGGGCGTCGACGCCGCGCTCGAGTGCGTCGGGACGGGCGAGTCGATGGCGACCGCGTTCGCCATCGCCCGTGCGGGCTCGACCGTGGGCGCGGTCGGGGCCCCGCACGACGTGCGCGTCCCGATCGAGAGCGTCATCTTCCGGAACATCGGGCTGCGCGGCGGCGTGTCCCCGGCGCGCGCCTACATCCCGGACCTCCTCCCCGACGTGCTCGCCGGACGGATCGATCCCGGCCGGGTCTTCGACTACGACACGGACCTCGAGCACATCGCCGACGCCTACGCGGCGATGGACGAGCGCCGGGCGGTCAAGTCGCTCGTCCGCATGGGAGCGGCCTGATGGCAGTCAGCGACGCGCGGCGAGCGCACGAAGGGCGCACCTGGCTCATCACCGGCGTCAGCAGCGGCTTCGGCCGCGAGCTGGCCCAGCAACTCCTCGAGCGCGGCGACCGCGTCGTCGGCACGGTCCGGCGCCCTGACGCCGTGGCCGACCTGGCCGCGCGGCACCCGGAGACCTTCCGGGTCGAGGCGCTCGATGTCACCGACACCGCGGCCGTCCGAGCGGTGGTCGACCGGTCGTTCGCCGAGCTCGGCCGGGTCGACGTCGTCGTGAGCAACGCGGGGTACGGCCTGTTCGGCGCCGCCGAGGAGCTCAGCGACGATCAGGTCGAGCGCATCCTGGACACGAACCTGCTCGGCTCGATCCAGCTCATCCGCGCCGCGCTGCTGCACCTGCGCGCGCAGGGCGGCGGAAGGATCGTCCAGATCTCCTCCTACGGCGGGCAGGTCGCCTTCGCCGGCAACTCGCTGTACCACGCGACCAAGTGGGGCATCGAGGGCTTCTGCGAGTCGGTCGCCCAGGAGGTCGCGCCGTTCGGGATCGGCGTGACGATCGTCGAGCCGGGCGGCGCTCGGACCCGGTTCCGCTACGGCTCTGCGCAGGTGGCGACGCCGATGCCCGCGTACGAGGGCACCCCTGCGCACGCGTTCCAGCGGATGCTCGACCCGAAGAACGGCCTGGCCCCGGGTGACGCGGCGCGCATGGCAGCCCGCATCATCGAGAGCGTCGATCAGGAGCCCGCGCCGCTGCGCCTCGTGCTCGGATCGCAGGCGCTCGCGAGCATGATCGCGGCGCTCCGGAGACGGATCGAGGGCTTCGAGGCCCAGCGGGATCTCGCAGCGTCGACCGATTTCCCCGCCGACGAGTAACCGGGCGCGACGGCCCCCATGCAGCACGAAGGAGACGAACCGATGCAGCTCCTGCCGAAGCAGCCAACGACAAAGGCGGCCGCCGACACGTTCACCGGTGACGCCTGGGTCGACATGATCGTTCGCGGCGAGCACCCATCCCGGATCCGCGCCGCCCTGGTCCGCTTTGCCCCCGGTGCCAGGAACGCCTGGCACGCCCATGCCGTCGGCCAGACCGTGCACGTGACCGAGGGGGTCGGGCGCATCCAGTCCCGCGGCGGGAGGATCGTCGAGAAACATCCCGGCGACACCGTCGTCACGCCCGCCGGGGAGTGGCACTGGCACGGCGCGGCACCCGATCGCTTCATGACCCATCTCGCGATGTGGGAGGCGCCGGCGGGGGCCGGACCGGAGACCGAATGGGGCGAGCAGGTCACCGACGAGGAGTACGCCGCGGAGGGCGGCGAGCGGCCGCGATGATGGTCGAGTCCGCGCCGGCGGGGTGGAGTGGGACGTTACGATCCAGGCGCCCGGGCCCGAGATCGCAGACGCGCTGAGCGAAGCGTACGCTCGAGGCCCGCGGCCAACGGACGTCGCCTGAGTTGGCCCCGGTCAGCGCTCCCTGGTTGGCCGGGGCCACCCGGCGTCGCGAATGCACCACCTGCGTGGTTGCCGCAGGTGCGTGGTTGCCGCCCGACCCGGGGGTCAGGACACCATCCCGGCGGCCCGCTGGTCGGGACTCGATGCAGGTCGCCGGTCGCGCCCGGCCTGCTCCGCCGGCACGGGCCACTTCCATGCGTGCCAGAGGATCAGGAGCCCGGCGCCGATCAAGGTGACCGTGAAGAGGGGACCCCCGCTGATCTCCGGCTCCTTGCTCACGTGTTCAGCCAGGTCCAGCGTCCACATTGCGGCGGCGACGATGCCCAGGGCGGCATTCGCATACCGGTTGATCGGGTCGCTGAGGACCTGCGTGAGGAAGGCCATCGCAAGGGGGAGAAGACAGAAGAGCATGACCATGGCGGCCAGCATGGTGGCGTCGATCTTCTCGCCCTCGAACTCCCCCGTGGCTATGTATTCACTCAGGACACCCGACGGCATCATCACCGCAAACACGGCTGCCAGCATGCCCACGCCGAGAAAGATCCAGAGCGTCGAGACCCTGAGCTTCCAGGCCAGCTGCTCCACACTGCCCCCCTTGGGACGCCTCGGGCGGGTCGGTCTCGCCAGTGGCTCGGCGCGGTCGCGGCGGCCGGTGCTGGAACCGCGTGTCGCAGCCTCCCGCGTGCGCGATGAGGGTGAGCCCCCCGACCGTCGAGATCCAAGTGGCTTTGCGCGCCGACCGACCAGGGGCAGGTGGCCTGATCGGCCCCGGTCGTTCCGCCTGAAGCTGGCCGGACTTGCCCGTCAGGGCTCGACCCCGACAAACGAGGGCGGTGATTGGCCGTCGCGAACCGGTGCCTGCCGCGCCCGTGCCGTGACCGCCGGGGTACAGTCCTGCCGCGCAGCAGTCCCCGTCGGGGCCTGGAAGATCGATCAGTTCGCGCGATGGCCACCGCGAGTGGGCGAGCGCAGCCCGACGTCGGGCGCGTTCCGAGCAAGATGGAGCAGGTCATGTCGTATGTCGTCGATTTCACCAACGTTTCGACCACCGGCCTGGAGTCCTCGCCGGTGGCGCCCGCGCTCGCCGGTCTTCGGGCGAACGAGGCCCGCTATTTCAAGAACAAGTACGACCACGACTTCACGGTCGAGCCGGCGGGCGAGGCCAGGGAGACCATCGACTGGGTGCACCGCATCCTCCGCGAGGAGCGCGCCATCGTCATCTCGTCCCGCCCGCTCGAGGCGACGGTCTTCCAGGTCGAGAACATCAAGTGGGCCTACGTCTTCTACGAGAGCGGCCTGTCCATCAACGTGCTGTACTCCATCGACGACGCCGGCAAGCGGGCGGTGGGGTTCAAGCTCAGCGACGGCATGGAGGTGCCCGCCGAACTCGCCGCGTTCAAGTTCGCCAGGCAGAAGTCCAGGCTGGCCGGCACGATCCGGGGCTCGTTCTTCGTGATCAAGGGCGAGTACTGATCCCGCAGGAGACGACGCCGCACCACCTGCCTACTCGGTCGCAAGCCTCGCGCTGGGCACGCGCCGCTCCGCCGGCCGCCAGGTCCACGACCACCACGCGATCGCCACGCACGCCAGCGTCTCGAGGGCTGCGATGAACACGTAGTGGGGCGTTGCCGAGCCCATGCCGAGCACGTACGCGACCGTCAGGGCCGCGGCGCCGATATTCGCCCACCGCACGGTCCGCTGCGGCACGAGGAGCGAGAGCAGCACCATCGCGATCGGGATCTCCGCGACGGCCGCGGCGACGAGCAGAAAGCCCGGCGTGATCTGGATCCCGTCCGCGTTGCCCGTGAGGACCTGCTGGAGCGCGCCCGGGCTCATGAACGACAGGATGTCCGCGAAGATCATGTTGAGCATGACGAACACCCACGCCGCGGAAAGGCGCGCCCTGATGCCGACCGGTTCCATGTGCACGACAACTCCTTCGGCCGGGCCGGGTGGGCCGGCGGCCGTCGATGTGGTGATACTAACGATATTAGTATCGAGTGCTTGCATCATCTACTAACGCTGTTAGTATGTCAAGGGGTTGTTCCGCGGAGAAGTCGACGGCTGGAGACGGAATGCCACGCAGGGCCCAAGACGGAGAGCCGCGCGAGACGGTGAACCGTGAGCGCGTGCTGCGGGCGGCGATGGCGCTGGCGGACGAGCACGGGATCGGCGCGCTCACGATGCGCGAGCTTGCCGGCCGGCTCGGGATCGAGGCGGCGTCGCTCTACAACCACGTCTCTGGCAAGGAGGACCTCCTCGTCGGGATGGCGGACCTCGTCATCGCGGAGATCGACCTGCCGTCCGAGGGCACCGACTGGCGCGACGCGATGCGCCGGCGGGCGATGTCCGCCCGCAAGCTGTTCGCGCGTCACCCGTGGGCGGCCGCGCTCATCGATACGCGGATGCAGGTCGCGCCCGGCGGGCTCGCCTACGCGGATCGGGTCCTGGGCACGCTGCTCCGCGCGGGCCTGAGCCCCGCAGTCGCGGGCAACGTGTTCCTCGTCCTCGACAGCTACATCTACGGCTACGAGCGCCAGCGGTCGATCCTGGCGAGGGATGACGGCGGCGACTCCACGGACGCGGCGCAGGAGGTCGCGGACGCGATCCCGTCCGGCGCGTTTCCGGCGCTCGCGGCGGTGGCGGCGGCATACGCCGAGCAGCCGTTCGACGAGAACGCCGGTTTCGCCTTCGGGCTCGAACTGCTGCTCGAGGGGATCGAGCGGCTGCTGCAGGCGGAATCGCATCCC
>JAJYEB010000281.1 GCA_021790375.1 Chloroflexota bacterium
CGCGAGTTCCGGGAGGAGACCGGTACCCCGGTTCCCGATCGTCCGTTCATCCCGCTCGGCTCGACCCGCCAGAAGGGCGGCAAGGTCGTCACGGCGTGGGCGGCCGCGGGCGACCTCGACCCGGCCGCCGCCCGCAGCAACGAGTTCGCGCTCGAATGGCCGCCCGGGTCGGGCCGCGAGCAGTCGTTCCCCGAGATCGACCGCGTCGCCTGGTTCGAGACCGGGGAGGCCCGCCTGCGGATCAAGGCGGCCCAGCAGGTCTTCATCGACCGCCTGGAAGAGGCTCTCGCGCCGTCCTGATCGACGGCGGCGACGGCCGGCGGCGATGCCGCGACGGGCCCTCGTTGCCCCGGGTTCGTGCCGGCTATGGCGCTGGCGACGGCGGCACGGTGGACGTGGCAGCCGGGGGTGCGGTCGATGCCGCGACTGCCGGCTCCGCCGACGGGCCCGGCGGCACCAGGGTCGACGACCCGGGCAAAGGCGAAGGCGAAGGCGCGAGCGATGGCGCGGACGAGGGCGGCGGGAGCGGCTTCGGCAGCGCCGCAGCCACCAGCTGCGCGTACGCCTGCGCCCCGGCAGGGCGAAGGTGGATGCCGTCGTCCCAGAAGTACTCAGGATGCCGATCCCCGGCGTCGTGCCAGTCGACCACCGAGACGTTGGGGTAGCGCAGGGCGGCCTGGGCGAGCACCGCGTTGTCGTGCGATTCCCAGCTGCGCGGCTCCTTCAGGTTCACGAAGACGACCTGCGTCGTGCTCCCGAGCACCCGCATCGCCTGGTCCACCTGCTGGCTGGTGATCCAGCCGTTGTCGCCGAGGCCGATCACCACCGTGCCGGGAAGCAGCCCCTCCTTCTCTCGCTGCTGGAGGATGGCGATCCCGGTCCCGAATGGGCGGCCGATCGCCGCATTGACCTCGATGCCTCGGATCGCCCCGCGGAGCTGGGCCACGGCACCAAGCATCACCGAGTCGCCGACCGCCAGCACCCGGGGCGCCTTCACCGCCGAAGGGGATGCCGGAGGTGAGCCGCCCGGGACCGCCAGGCTTCCGGGCATCACGCCACCGTCGGGCGCGGGGGTGGTGCCCGGAGCAGTTCCGGGAGAGGTCCCGGTCCCCGTGCCCGGGGTCCCGGCGTCGCCGGGTCCTGCGGCACCCTGCAGGGCGGAGGAGCCGTCGCCCATCGTGGATCCCGGGACTGGGCTCGTGCTCGTGCCCACTGGCGCGGTGGACCCCCCGCCAGGCGACGCCGTTGCCACGGCATGGCCCGCGCTCGCCGTCGGGGTCGGTGCCGCGGAGCCCGGCGCGCCGCCGGCATCGATCGAGGCCACGGCGAGATACGGCGGGGGAGGGGGTGGCGTCGCGCCCGCGACCCGGGCTCCGACGACCAGGGCGACCGCCAGGATGGCGCCGCCGGACGCCACGGGCCAGCGGTACGTCGACAGCCGGTGAGCCCTCGGCACGGACAGCCAACGTTGCCACGCGCGCCCCAGCGCCCCGCGTCGAATGGGCGTCTCCACGAACCGGTACGAGGCCTCGGCGGCGACCAGCGTCAGTGCCAATCGCAGCACGAGGTCGGGCAGCGGGTCCAGTGGAACGTCGAGGTTCGGCCGCGTCAGCGTGAAGATCGGCCAGTGCCAGAGGTAGATGCCGTACGAGCGCTCGCCGATCCAGCGCAGCGGCTGCCGGTCGAGCACGTGCGTGCCCACGTGGCCGCGCGCGTGCACCGCGGCCACGATCACGGCCGCCGTCGCCAGGTCGAGCACCACGAACCCACCCGGGTACAGGGCCGGCTCGTACTCGTCGAGCACCACGAAGCACAGGCCGATCACCAGCAGGCCGGCCACGCCGAGCACGTCCCAGGACGTGGGCGCGAACGAGCGCGGACGACGGGCCGGCACGGGCCTGACCGGCTCCTCGGGCCAGGGCGGCAGGTCGCGCGGTCCCCGGGCGGCAACCGTCACTGCTGGGGCGGCAGCCGTCGCCCCCGCGGCTGCCCTCACTGCCGCAACTGCCCGCACTCCCACGGCCGCCGGCATCCCGGCGGACCCGCCGGCCGTGCCCGCCACCGACGTGAGCATCTCCCGGACCGGTGTCCAGGCCAGCGCGAGGGCCGCCCCCAGGAGCAGCCCCGTCGCGTGCGTGTCGGTGCCGTAGTACACCCGCGAGGGATCGACCCCCGGCTGATAGAGCCACCCCATCAGCAGGGCAGATCCGGTCGCCCCGGCCAGGCTGGCGACGAGCATGCCGCGCCGGCGCACGAGCAGCAGGCCGGCGGCCAGGACGAGCGGCCAGACCACGTAGAACTGCTCCTCGACGGCGAGCGACCACAGGTGCAGCAGCGGGGACGGGCGCCCCATGGTCTCGAAGTACGACTGCTGCCGGACGATCAGGTACCAGTTCGTGACGTAGCCGAGGGCGGCCAGCGTGTCGCCGCGCAGCCGCGCGACCTCGTCCGGGGCGAGGACCACCGCGAGCGTGAGGGTGGCCGCGAGCACCAGGAACAGGGCGGGCAGCAGCCGCCTGGCGCGCCGCATCCAGAAGGCCCGGAGCCGGATCCGGCCGAGGCGCTCTCGTTCGGCCAGCAGCAGCGTCGTGATCAGGAAGCCGCTGATCACGAAGAAGACATCGACGCCGAGGAACCCGCCGGGCAGCCAGCCGAGGTCGGCGTGGTACACCACCACCGCCAGCACGGCGATCGCCCGCAGCCCGTCGAGCCCGGGAAGACGATCGCCGCGGGCGCGCTCGGCGGGCACGTGCTCGTCGGCGGGGACGCGCTCCGCGATGGGGGCAGTCTCGGCCGGTATCGTGAGCGATCCAGCCACTTCCGCTGCCGCCATGTCCGCCCGGCCCCTCTGCGCGTCGTTGCCGACAATGATGACGCCTTCCGCGCCGCGCCTCCATTCCAGGAGGGGGGCAAACCGCGGCACTGCGGAAAGGGCCACGGCCTGCGTGCTTCGTCGGCGAGACGGCCGGCTCGCCACCATCTACGATCGACGTCGAGGCAACCGGCGGCCCACGGTTCGTGCCGCTCCGGCCCCGCCCACCGGGAGTCGACGTGCGAGAACTCTATCCACCCCTCGAGCCCGGCCGGAGCGGCCACCTCCGCGTGTCGGAGCTCCACGAGGTCTACTGGGAGGAGAGCGGGAGCCCGGCCGGCACACCGGTGGTGTTCGTGCATGGCGGCCCCGGCGGCGGGGCGAGCGCCGACGACCGGCGCTTCTTCGACCCGGCGGCATACCGGATCGTGCTGTTCGATCAGCGGGGCGCGGGGAAGAGCCGTCCCCACGCCAGCCTCGAGGAGAACACGACCTGGGACCTCGTCGCGGACATGGAGCGTCTGCGCCGGCACCTCGGCATCGAGCGCTGGGTCGTGTTCGGCGGTTCCTGGGGCAGCACTCTCTCGCTCGCCTACGCGGAGCGCCATCCCGAGCGGGTGCGGGCCCTCGTCCTGCGCGGGATCTTCCTGCTCAGGCCGCACGAGATCCGCTGGTTCTACCAGGAGGGCGCGAGCTTCATCTTCCCCGACGCGTGGGAGGAGTACCTGGC
>JAJYEB010000005.1 GCA_021790375.1 Chloroflexota bacterium
GGCGGTGCAGGTCGCGCGCAGCTGGGGCACCTACGTCCTCGTCCATGCGCACACGTCGCCGGCCATGCGCAACGCCATCGCGGCCGGCGCCCGCTCGATCGAGCACGCCTCGATCCTCGACGAGGAGACGGTGGGCCGGATCCGTGCCGCCGGGGCGTTCGTCGTGCCGACCCTCCTGGTGATCACGCGCCTGCCGCCGCTGGGACCGGCCGAGACGGCCAAGGCCGCGCTGGTGGCGGACGCCTCGCGGGCGAGTCTCGGCCTGGCCCATGCGACCGGCATCCCGCTGGGGTCGGGTTCCGACCTGACCGGTGCCGAGCAGGCCGGCCGTGCGGGCGAGATCGTGGAGAAGGCGCGGGAGATCGGGCCGATGGCCGCGCTCGTCAGCGCCACGCGGGTGAACGCCGAGCTGTTCGGGCTGGCCGACCGGATCGGGACGGTCGAGGCGGGCAAGGACGCCGACCTGGTCCTGGTCCGGGGCGACCCGCTCGAACGGATCGAGACGATCGCGGAGCCCGACGGCATCCTGCTGGTGCTGCAGCGCGGCGCGATCGTTCGGGACGACGAGGGCCGGGCCGATGCGTGAGTCTCCCGGGGACCCCGTCGACCCGGGGTTGAGCCCGCCCGACCGCGGGAGGCCCGTGCTGGCCCTGGACCTCGGCGCGACGCGCCTGCGAGCCGCGCTCGTCGGCCCGGACGGGACGATCCTCGCGCGTGGGGAGGCCCCGTCCGCGACCGAGCGCGGGCCGGCCGCGGTGCTCGACGATGCCGAGGCGCTGCTGGTGAGCGTGAGGTCCGGCGGCGTGCCGGCGGGGCAGACATCGGCAGCCGGGCAGCCGCTGGGAATCGGGATCTCGGCGATCGGGCCGGTCGATCCCCGCGCGGGCGTCATCGTCGATCCCCCGAACGCCCACCCTTCGTTCCGCGACGTCCCGATCGCGGCCGAGCTCGAGCGCCGGCTCGGCCTGCCGGCGTTCCTGGATCGCGACACGAATGTCGCGCTCCTCGGCGAGCTGTCCTTCGGGGCCGCACGCAACGTCGCCGACGTCGTGTACCTCACGGTCTCCACCGGGATCGGCGGGGCGATTCTCGCGGCCGGCGTGCTGCTCCACGGTCCGGACGGCACGGCGGGCGAGCTCGGCCACCTGCTGGTGGAGCTGGACGGCCCGCCCTGCGGCTGCGGGGCGCGCGGCCACCTGGAGGCGATCGCGTCGGGCGCGGGCATCGCGCGGGCAGCGCGCGAGGCGATCGGGAACGGGGCATCGCCGATGCTTGCCGCGGTCGCGGAGCGTGCCGGGCCGGACCGTGTGACCGCCGCGGACGTCGCGGCGGCCGAGGATGCCGGCGATCCGGCGGCGGCCGGGATCATGGCCCACGCGCGCCGGGCATTCGCGGCCGCGATGGTCACGATCGCGGATGTCTTCGACCCGACCGTGGTGGTGGTCGGCGGGTCGATCGCGCGGGCCCAGGGCGACCGGCTGTTGGGACCGGCCCGCGAGGCGGTGCGCGAGACGGCGTTCCGGTCCCCATCCCGGCGACTCGCGATCGTTCCCGCCGCGCTCGGCGACGACGTCGGCCTCGTCGGGTGCCTGGTGCTGGTGCGCTTCCGGCTCGCCGGAGGGGATGGCCGGGTGGGCCGGTAGGATAGCGAGGTGCCGAAGCTCGAGGTGCTCGACGTCCTGCTGCTCCTGCTGCTGGCCCTGGGGGCGTTGAGCGGCTTCCGGCAGGGCGCCGTCGCCCAGGCGCTGGGGCTCATCGGCGCGGGCGTGGGCGCCGTCGTGGCGGTCGCCCTGCTCCCGGAGATCGCGGCCGCCCTCCCGACGCTCGACCGGTTCCTGCGCGCGCTGCTGATGCTGGCCTTCCTGCTCATCGCGCTGGCGTTCGGGCAGGCCCTGGGCGCCTCGGTCGCCGTCGCGATCCTGCGTCGGATGGGACGGGGTCCGCTCGCGGCGGCAGATCGGCTGGCGGGGCTGGCCGTGGGCGTCGCCCAGGTGATCCTGGTCATCTGGTTCCTGGCACCCATCCTGGCCGCCGGACCATCCGCCTCCCTGGCCCAGCAGATCGACCAGTCCACCGTCGTCTCTGTCGTGCGCTCGGAACTGCCGTCTCCGGCCCCGGTGCTCGGTCGCCTCCGCGCGTTTCTCGTGCCCGCGGGCCTGCCGCAGGTCTTCCAGTTCCTGGAGACACCCATCGGCTCGCCCGTCCCCACCCCCGGCGACGCGCAGGTGGCGGCGCTCGGGAGGAGTGCTGCGCCATCCACGGTCGCGGTGGTCGGCGAGGCCTGCGGGCTCCGTCTCACCGGGACCGGGTTCGCCATCGCCCCCGGCTACGTCGTCACGAACGCGCACGTGGTCGCGGGCGAGCGCGGCAGCACGTCGGTCGTGGCCGTGACCGGTGCGACCGCCGGCGCCACGGTCGTCTTCTACGACCCGGCCATGGACGTGGCGCTCCTCCACGTGACCGGCCTCGATCTCCGCCCACTCCCGCTCGGCTCGGGCGACCCGGCGATCGGGACGATCGGCGTGGCGCTCGGCCACCCGGGAGGCGGAGGCCTGGCGATGATCCCCGCGGCCGTGCGCGACACCTTCACGGCCACCGGGTTCGACATCTACGGGCGCAGCACCGTCACGCGGGTCGTGATCGAGCTCGCCGCGAACGTCGAGGCTGGCGACAGCGGCGGGCCGTTCGTCGCCGCGGACGGGCGCGTGGCCGGCGTGGTGTTCGCCAGGGCGCAGGTCACGCCCGGTGTCGGGTACGCGCTCCAGATCGGCGAGGTGCGCACGGACGTGGCCGGGGCCATCGGCCGTACCGCGCCGGCCAGCACCGGATCCTGCGCGCCCTGACGGCGCGGTCGTCAGTCGGCCAGGGACTGTCTCCGGCGGCGCGGCTCGAGCGAGTTGCCCGCGTCCTCCCGGTCGCCCTCGTCACCGCCGTTGCCGGCCCGCGCGGCGCCGCGGCGCGCCCGGGACTCCACCATCAGGGCCACCGCCTCGTCCACGTCGTCCGTCACCTGCAGGAAGTCGACGTCGGCACCGTCGATCTTGCCCTCGGACGCGACCCGCCCCCGCAGCCACTCGAGCAGCCCCGCCCAGTAGTCGCGGCCGATCAGCACGACCGGGAAGTGCTCGATCTTGTCCGTCTGGACGAGGGTGATCGACTCGAAGAGCTCGTCCAGCGTGCCGAAGCCGCCCGGGAAGATCACGAACCCCTGGGCATACTTGACGAACATCATCTTGCGCACGAAGAAGTACCGGAAGCTCACCGAGAGGTCCGTGTAGTCGTTCACGCGCTGCTCGTTGGGGAGCTCGATGGTGCAGCCGACCGAGAGCCCGCCGCCCTGCTGGGCTCCCATGTTGGCGGCCTCCATGATTCCGGGGCCGCCGCCCGTGATCACGGTGAAACCGGCCTCGGCCAGGCCTCGCGCGAGAGCGGTCGCGGCCTTGTACATGGGGTCGGCGGACGGTGTCCTGGCCGATCCGAAGACGGTCACCGCGGGGCCCAGCCGGGCCAGTGCCTCGAACCCGCTGATGAACTCGCCCAGGATCCGCAGTGACCGCCAGGCGTCCGTCTCGAGGAAGGAGACGTCCTGGTACGGCTTGGTCTGCAGCAGCTTCCGGTCCGCGGTCGCGTGCGGGGGGACCTGGGCCTGCCGTCCGCGTTGTTCGGTCATGGGCGGCAGGATACCGCGCCGCTCTCAGCGCGCCTTTCGCTGGCACTCCAGGTCGTACAGGGCCCACGGCAGCGCCTCGAGCCGCTCCGGGTCGATGGGCCGGCCGCATGAGGGGCACAGTCCGTAGGTTCCGGCCTCGAGGCGCGCCAGCGCCGCATCGACCTGCGCGAGCTCGCGCTCGGCGCGTTCCCGCAGCGCCCTGGCGCGGTTCTGGTCGAAGACCTGCGATGCCGCCGCAGCCTGGGACCCGTAGGTCATGGGTTCGGGCGGTTCGATCTCGACCGCAGCGATCTCGTCGAGGAGACGCGTCCGCTCGGTCTCCAGGCGCTCGCGAACAGGCGACGTGTCACCCGCCATCTCGCGATGCTACATCCGTGGTACGGCGGCGGCCGAGCCGTCCTGCAGCGATGCCGGCAGGGGCCGGTCGCGCCGGGCCGCCCGGACGGAGCGCGGCTCCGCAAACGGCCCGAGGGCGGCTCCGCAAACGGCCGGACCTCCCCCGGGCCTGCCGGCATATACTGCCTGGGGGTATCAGTCGCGGCCACCGGGCCGCATCAGAGGGAGAACAGCCATGGCGACGGCCACCGATCCCGTGTGCGGCATGCAGGTCGACACGGAGCATGCGCAGTGGACCTACGAATACAACGGCACCGTGTACTACTTCTGCGCCAAGGGCTGCATGCTCGAGTTCAAGGACGACCCCGGGAAGTACCTCGACCCGAGCTACAAGCCTGAGGGGATGTAGCCTCGCTGCGGGACGGCTCAGGGCCGGCCCTGGGGCGACCGCCGGAGACGGTCGCCGGAGAAGGCCGCCGGGAGAGACGCTGACCGCGCTCGAGCCCTCGGACGAGGCCAGCAACGCCGCGGGTAAGCCCGAGTGAAGCCGCCGGGAAGCCGGCGTTGAGTCGCGTTCGGTAGCGTCAGCCGGCCGGGATGCGCCGGCCGATGTCGAACGCGAGGTGTCACATGCGAGTGCGGGCCGGCGGATCCTTTGTCATGCGCCTCGGAGGCGCCACGCAGTTCGTGTTGCTGGTCGCGGCAGCGTGGATCGCCGGCCTGGCCATCGTGGTCATGTTGACCATCGGACAGCCCGTCCGGCCGGCCGCGCACGCCGGCGTCCCGGTGACCCCGTCGGGCGACGTGGTCCGGGACACCGCCGGCCGGCGCTGGGCCACCGGCGCCGATGGGCAGGTCACGGCCGGGAGACGATGGACGAGTTCCCCGCTGGACGGCCGGACCGCCGGCAGGCGGTGGGCGGGTTCCCCGACCGGCGGTACGGTCTGACCCGGGCTCCAGGGTCGGTCCTGCCCGCGGACGGGTGCGCGTTCCAGCCCTGCGGGAGCCGGGGGCGCGGCACGACCCGGGTCGATGCGCTGCGTGCCTGCCCACGGCATTCGGCGCCGCCGTGGACGGCATCGGCGGCCGCGTCGTCGTCGTAACATGGCGCGAGGCCGCGTTCCGCCATGGAGACTGAGGAGAGCCCCGATGACCTATACGATCGCCGAGCCGTGCGTCGATGTGATGGACCAGGCCTGCGTGTCGGTCTGCCCGGTCGACTGCATCCACTTCGACGAGGGCGTCGACCGTACCCTGTTCATCGACCCGAACGAGTGCATCGACTGCGGCGCGTGCGAGCCGGAATGCCCCGTGAACGCGATCTTCGCCGAGGACGCGGTGCCGGCCGAGTGGACGAAGTACACGGCGCTCAACGCGCTGTGGTACACGGACAAGGCCGCCGCCCGGGCCCAGGTCGACGAGTGGAAACCGCGCTGACGCAGGCCTGAGCATCCTCTCCGCCCGGAGCCGCCGGGCGCGGCCCGGCCCCGGTGCGTGGCGCCGGGGCCTCGCGTCTCCTGCCCGGGATGCCGGCACGGCCACGGCGTGACCCCCTTCCGTGCCGTGGAACGAACGGGTGACCGCCGTCGTGGCCGTAGACTCGGGCTGTGCGGATCGTCTCGCTTCTCCCGTCGGCCACCGAGATCGTGTTCGCCCTCGGCCTGGGCGAAGATCTCGTGGGCCGGGCACACGGCTGTGACTACCCGCCCGAGGCGAGCGGCGTTCCGGTCGTGACCCGCTCGCCGGTCCCGGCCGATCTCGCTGGCCAGGGTGTCGACCTGGCGCTCCGGCATGCACTGCAGGACGAGCCCGTCCCGTATCGGCTCGACCCGGAAGCGCTGAAGGCCGCCGCCCCGGACCTGGTGCTGACCCAGGACGCCTGCGACGCGTGCGGGACCGCTCGCGGGCAGATCGTGGAGTTGCTGCGATCCTGGGGCTCGGAGGCCGAGGTCGTCTCCCTGGAGCCCACGTCGATCGAGGGCATCCTGCACACGATCACCACGGTCGGCGCCATGACGTCCGCGGAGGACGAGGCCATCGGACTGGTCGAACTGCTGCGCGAGCGACTCGGCGCGATCGAGGAACAGGTGCAGCGGCGACGCGCCGCCGGCGTTCACCCCCGGCGCGTGGTGGCTCTCGAGTGGCTCGATCCGCCGTTCACCAGCGGTCACTGGGTCCCCGAGCAGGTCCGGCGTGCAGGCGGCTGGGACCTGCTGGGACGCGAGGGACAGCGGGCCGTCGAGACGACCTGGCACGCGGTGATGGAGGTCGATCCGGACCAGGTCCTGCTGGTGCCGTGCGGCCTCGATGCGGCACAGGCGGCAGCCGAGTGGGCACGCTCCTCGCGCCCGGCCGGATGGGAGGAACTGCGGGCGGTGCGCCACGGCGAGGTGTTCGCGCTCGATGCGCGCGCGTACTTCACGCGGCCGGGGCCGCGGGTCATCGAGGCCATCGCGATGCTGGCCGAGCTCTTCGATCCCCAGGGCTTCGTCGACCAGGCGCCCGCCGACGCCTGGATCCCGGTCGGGCCGTGATCGTGCAGCTGCGTTCCGCCTGATGCCGTTTCGCTCGACCTTCGCCTGCCTGTGGTGCGGACGTCGCCACCAGGTGCGGGCTCCCGGTGATCTCGAGGGATGGGCGCAGCTGTGCCCGGACTGCCTCGGCCGTGCCGGTGAGAACGAGTTCCTCCGGTTCCGCCTGAAGCGGGCGCTCGCGGAACGCGCCGCGGGCGCGCCCCTTCCGCGCCGTGACCAGCAGGCCGATCCCGGGGCGAGCCGTCACGAGCGACCCTGACGCCCAGCCGGCACGACACGCCCAGCCGGCCCGCCGCACCCAGCCGGCCCGACAACTCCCGCGTCGGCCCGAAGCACGCGCCGGTTCGGTGCGTGCAGCTGGGCGGACCCCGCTGCCGGGAGCCGCCGCCCGCCGGCGATTCGGCCCCCGCTATACTCCGGCGATGTCTCCCCTGCGTGACCGTACGATCGCCACCGTGGGCTCGGGCGTGATGGCCGAGGCGATGATCGCCGGCCTCCTCCGTGGCCACCAGGTCGAGCCGAGCCAGATCGTGGCCAGCCATCCGCGAGCCGACCGGCGCGCCCAGCTCGAGCGTGATTACGGCATTCGCGTCTGCCCGTCGAACGTGGAGGCGGTCGAGTCGGCGGACATCGTCGTGCTTGGGATCAAGCCGCAGATGCTGGTGCGGGTCGGCCGCGAGCTGGCCGGGCAGCTGCGGGACGGCCAGCTTGTCCTCAGCATCATCGCGGGCGCCACCACAACGGCGCTCGCCACGGTCCTCCATCACCGGGCCATCGTCCGCAGCATGCCCAACACCCCCGCACGGCTCGGCAAGGGGATGACCGTCTGGTACGCGACCCCCGAAGTGACGCCGGAGCAGCGCGACCAGACGTCGACCCTGCTGAGGGCACTCGGCGCGGAGCTGTCGGTCGACGACGAGCGCATGGTCGCGATGGCGACCGCGGTGAGCGGCACCGGACCGACGTACGTGTTCCTCGTGATGGAGGCCCTGATCGACGCCGCCGTCCACCTCGGCTTCCCTCGCCACATCGCGCACGACCTGGTGATCGAGACGCTCGAGGGCAGCACGCTCTTCGCGAAGTCGAGCGGCATGCACCCGGCCGAGCTCCGGAACATGGTCACGTCGCCGGGCGGGACCAGCGCGGCGGCGCTGCACGAGCTGGAGTCCGGAAGGTTGCGCACGGTGCTGTCCGAGGCGGTCTGGGCCGCGTTCCGGAGGACTGAGGAGCTGGGCGAGCAGCTCGAGCGCCAGGCGGAGACCGGCCAGCCCCGGTAGCGCCCGGTGGCCCACCAGCCGAGCTAGGATGCCGGGCGGAGGGCGCCTGAGCGGCGCCCGTGCTGACCAGGAGGTCATCCGTGGCCACCGCCGATTCTGCCGACCCCATGCTCGAGCCCCGTCCCGGTGGCCGCCGCATGCCCCGCCACCGCTCGTGGGCGGAGCCGTTCCGGATCAAGGTCGTCGAGCCGATCCACCTGCTCAGCCGCGCGGAGCGCGCCCGGGCCATCGAAGCGGCGGGATACAACACGTTCCTGCTGCGCAGCGAGGACGTGTTCATCGATCTGCTGACCGACTCCGGGACGTCGGCGATGTCCGACTACCAGTGGGCCGGCATGATGCTGGGCGACGAGGCGTACGCGGGGAGCCGCAACTTCTACCACCTCGAGGACGCCGTCCGCACGTACTACGGCTACCGGCACATGGTGCCCACGCACCAGGGCCGCGGCGCCGAGCACATCCTCAGCCAGATCCTCATCAAGGCCGGCGACCACGTCCCCGGCAACATGTACTTCACCACCACGCGTCTCCACCAGGAGCTGGCCGGCGGCACGTTCCACGACGTGATCGTCGACGAGGCCCACGACCCGACCTCCACGCACCCGTTCAAGGGGAACGTGGACCTCGGGAAGCTCCAGCGTCTCGTCGACGAGGTGGGCGCCGGGCACGTGCCGTACGTGTCGGTGGCCGCCACCGTCAACATGGCCGGCGGTCAGCCGATCTCCATGGAGAACATGCGGGCGGTCCACGACTACTGCCGGGCGAAGGGGATCCGGGTGATCCTGGACGCGACGCGCGCGGTCGAGAACGCGTACTTCATCAAGGTGCGCGAGCCCGGCTGGTCGGAGCGGAGCGTGGCGGAGATCCTGAAGGAGTTCTGCGCGCTCTCCGACGGCTGCACCATGAGCGGCAAGAAGGACGCGCTCGTCAACATCGGCGGATGGCTGGCGTTCAACGACGACGACCTGTTCGACGAGGCGCGGAACATGGTGGTGGTCTACGAGGGGCTGCACACGTACGGCGGCATGGCCGGCCGCGACATGGAGGCGATGGCGCGCGGGATCGAGGAGTCGGTGCAGGAGGATCACATCCGCGCGCGGATCGGCCAGGTCGAGTACCTGGGCAAGCACCTGGTGGACGAGGGCGTACCGATCGTGCTGCCGATCGGCGGCCACGCGATCTTCCTCGACGCGAAGCGCTTCTACCCGCAGATCCCGCAGGACGAGTTCCCGGCCCAGACGCTGGCCGCGGAGCTCTACATCGACTCCGGAGTTCGGGCGATGGAGCGCGGCGTCGTGTCGGCCGGCCGGAACCCGAAGACCGGCGACCACAACTACCCGAAGCTCGAGCTGGTCCGGCTCACCCTGCCGCGACGCGTCTACACGCAGGCGCACATGGACGTGACGTGGGAGTCGGTGGCGGAGCTCTTCGAGAAGCGCGACCAGGCCCGGGGACTGCGCATGGTCTACGAACCGAAGTACCTGCGGTTCTTCCAGGCACGGTTCGAGCGCCTGTGACGGACGGACACGCGTTTCGACGCTGACGCGTGTCCGGTGGCCGGGTAGCATGGCCGCATGCGTTCAGCCGGAGAGGTCGCAGGGGCCGTGGTGCTCGTCATCGGCGTCCTCGCGCTGCTCGGCACCGTCGGCGGCGACGTGGGCCTCGCCGAGTCGTTCCGATGGCTCCTGCCGCTCCTGGTGGTCGGCCTCGGGCTGTGGCTGATCGTGGCGGCCGGCGATCGCCGCCGCACGCAACCGCCGGTGGGGTTCGGCCCCCCCGGTACCGGCGCGGCGGGAACCGGATCCGGTCCGTGGGAAGGGGGCCCCGGGAGGCCGGCGAACGCCTGGGGAGCCCCGGGCACGGCATCGGGCTGGACGGCACCCACCGGGTCGTGGGGCGCGGCGTCGTCCGCGTGGGCGTCCGGCGGGATCCGCGAGCAGCGGTTCCTGGGCGAGATCGAGATGGCCGGACCGATGCAGGCGGGACCCATGCGGATCGAGACGTTCATCGGGGAGGTCCGGCTGGACCTCACGCGTGCCACGTTCCCGGACGGGGAGACGCCGATCCGCGTCAGCACGGCGATCGGCGAGGTTCGGGTCCTGCTGCCGCCCGACATCCCGGCCGCGGTGCGGGTCTCCAGCCTGCTCGGCGAGAGCGAGGCGATGGGCCGCGTGTCGGGCGCGTTCATGGGGGAGGCCCGGGCGGAAACGGATGACTTCGCCGGGGCGACGCGTCGCATCCGGCTCGAGGCGCAATCGCTGATTGGCGAGGTCGCGGTGCGGCGGTCGCGGCTGGACGGCGGTCTCGCGACGGCCGATACGCCGGGGGCGGGGTTCGCGCCGCCTCCCGAGGGAAAGGTGCCGCCGGAGGCACCCACGATCTAGGTGTCGGACCTCCGCGTCGAGCTTCTCTACACCATCGACTGTCCTCACTGGGAGCGGGTCCGCGCGGACCTGCATCGCGTGCTGTCGGAAGGGGCGATCGAGACGCCCATCCAGCTGGTGCTGGTCGGGGGCCAGGACGACGCCGAGTTCCTCGAATTCGTGGGTTCGCCGACCGTGCGGGTCAACGGCCAGGACGTTGTGCCGCCGCCGGACGGCATGGGGCCGGGGATCGGCTGCCGCCTGTACCCGCAGCCGGACGGAACGGTGTCGGGCCGCATTCCCGAATCGCTGATGCGCGAGGTGATCCGATCGCACCGGCAGGGCCGGCTCGAGGCGTTCCAGCGCGAGGAATCGGCCAGGGTGGCGCTCGCGGCGCTGGAGGCCACGGCAGACGAGGAAGATGCCGCCACGCAGGGGGAGCGCCCGGCGGTGGACCAGGGACGACCACCGGCCGGCGACGGATCGTCGCCGGCGGAGCAGGAGGATTGACCGGATGACTGGGACGCGCGTCGGGCGAGCCGGACGGGCTCGCGTGGCGGCGCAGGACGGCGTGGCACACGGGCTCCGCGTGGCGTTCCTGTGGGCGGCGCGGCGGCGGCGCCTCGCCCGGCTCGCGGCCGGCAGCGCGCTGACGCGGGGGACCGTGCGCCGGTTCGTCGCCGGCGAGACCCTGCCGGAAGCGCTCGCGGCCCTCCAGCGGCTGCAGGGCCGCGGCCTGGGCACCACCGTCGATGTGCTGGGCGAATCGGTGACCACGGCCGAGGCCGCCCGGGCGGCCGCCGAGCGGTATCTCGAGGTGCTGGCCGCCCTGGCCGACCGCGGGCTCGATCGCAACGTCAGCGTGAAGCTGACCCAGATCGGGCTCGACGTGGACCAGGAGGGGTGCCGCGAGAACCTGCTGCGGATCGTGGCCCGGGCCGCCGAGCTCGACGCCTTCGTCCGCGTCGACATGGAGGACCACTGGCACACCGAGCGGACGCTCGCGCTGGTTCGCGAGGCGCACGCCGCCCATCCCAACGTCGGCGTGGTCCTGCAGGCGTACCTGCGGCGCAGCGCCGCGGACGTGGCCGAGCTGAACCGCGAACGGATCCGGGTGCGCCTCTGCAAGGGCGCCTACGACGAGCCGGCCGAGGTCGCGTTTCCCCACAAGGTCGACGTGGACGACAGCTTCCGGCGCCTGGCCGAGACGCTGCTGCGCGAGGGCGAGCATCCCGCCCTGGCCACGCACGACGAGCTGCTGATCGCCTGGGTGCGCGGTTTCGTCGAGCGCGAGGGGATCGACCGGAGCCGCTTCGAGTTCCAGATGCTCTACGGGGTGCGCCGCGACCTGCAGGAGCGCCTGGCGGCGGAGGGCTTCGCCGTGCGGGTGTACGTCCCGTTCGGGACGGAGTGGTACCCCTACTTCATGCGCCGGCTGGCCGAGCGCCCGGCAAACGTGCTGTTCATGGCGCAGAGCGTGCTCCGGGAGGGCCGGCGCACGCGCGCTCGCCGGTAGGTCCCGGGCGGAGAGGGGTCGACGGCCCCGCGCCCGCCGGCAGGTCTCCGGGCGGAGAGGGGTCGACGGCCCCGCGCTCACCCCCGGCACGGGCCCGGGGGACCGGATTCGACAGCGCGCCGATCAGGACGATCGCCCCGCGCCGCGCGCCCCGCGCACCCAGCCGAGGTAGGTCCGGATCCGCTCCTCCAGCACGGACGGATCCGGGTCCGCCTGCAGCGAGTCGCTGATCAGCGACGGACCCACGCCCAGGCACGCGACCCCGGCGCGGACCCAGGCCTCCGTGGCCGCCTGCGTGGCCTCCACGTTGGTGGGCATGAGCCGTGTTCGCGGGCTCGGCCCGAGGATGCCGCGCACGAATGCCGGCCCGTCGAACGCCGCTGCGGGGAACAGCTTCACGATCTCGGCGCCCAGCTCCTCGGCGTCGGAGATCTCGGTCGCGCTGCCGCAACCGGGAAGGTAGGGGATCTTCCGCCGGTTGCACAGTCGCGCGATCTCGGGATTGAGCGCCGGGCTCACGATGAACTCCGCCCCTGCCGCGATGAAGAGGGCGGCCGTGGGTGCGTCGTAGACGGTGCCCGCGCCGAGGATCATGTCCGGGTAGTCCGCCGGAGCGCGGGACAGCAACGCCCGGAAGATCTCGTAGGTGTCGGCGCCCCGGTTCGTTATCTCCACCACGCGGGCGCCGCCCCGGCGGCATGCCCCGACCACGCGCTGCGCGCCGGCGAGGTCCAGGGGAGTGAACGTCGGTACCGCGCCGATCTCGAGCATGGCACCCAGGACGGTGAGCCGATCGAAGCGAGCCATCGTGTCCCTCCGGATGCGTTCACCGCCGGCGAGCCGGCGCCACGCGATGTCGTGCGGCCGATGCGGATCAGCCGCCACCGACCAGGCGCCCCGGGCGCGTCCAGCGGCACGGCGTTCCCCGATCTCGATCGATCACGGTAGCGCGATCACGCCTCGCGCGCGACCGCGACCCGGGCCGCGACCCCGCGCCCGGTCTGCGCCAGCAGCACCGCGGCGACCACGAACACCGCGCCCACCAGCTGCAGGGCGCCCAGCCGCTCCCCGAGGACCAGCACGGCGAGGGTGACCGTGAACACCGGCTCCATGGTGCTCACCAGCGCGGCCTGCGCGGCTCCGATCCGGCTGACGCCCGCGTAGAAGGCCTGGATCGCGATGGCGGTCGACAGCACCGCGATCCCGACCAGGCCCGGCCACGCGTCGGAGGGCACCTGCCAGGGGAGGGCGGGCTCCCGGACCGCCACCGCGAGGACGACGAGCACCAGCCACGTGCCCGAGATCATCAGCGCCGCCGCCACGAGCGGCGGGACATCGGGATCGCCGCCCGCGCGGCGCGCGTGAGCGGTCGCACCCCTGCGCTCGCCCGCGACCAGCGCCGAGAGGAGGATGTAGCCGCTGTAGATGAGCGGCGACGCGGCCGCCAGGGCGACGCCCAGCGGGTTGGTGCCGGCCCGGATGCCCCCCACGGTGAGCACCGCGCCGAACGTGGCGATCCCCAGCGCGGCCCATGGACGTCGCCCCTCGAACGACTGGCCGAACCGCATCGCAAGCACCGCGACGAGCGCGGGATAGACGTAGAGCAGGAGGGCGACGAGGCTGACCGGCACCAGTTCCACCGCGGCGTAGTAGGTGGCGGCGTTGCCTGCGAACACCATGCCCAGCCCCAGGAACGCAGCCGCCCGGCGACGCGTCAGCCGCCGCAGCGCCTCGCGGCCGGAGGAGCTGGCGACGATCCAGCCCCAGGTGAGCGCGGCGCCCAGCGTGAAGCGCCACGCGAGCAGCGTCAGCCAGTCGGCGCCGGCGGCATACACACCCTTGGCCAGCAGCGGGCCCGACCCGTACCCGCAGGCGGAGACGACCACGAGCGCGATGCCGACCAGCTGCCGTTGGCGCATCGGCCGAGGCTAGCAGGACGCGAGCCCGCCGCGGAGGCGCAGGGGCCGCGTGGCCCAGTCCGGCCGGCCGCGTGTCGCCCCATGGGCACTGCGAAGGAGAGGGGCCAGGGGGGCCGAACGCCCCCGGCCTGCGGCCCAGCCCGCACCCTGTCCGTTCGAAGTGGGTAGACTTTCGATGTCCCGGCCGGCCCGTGGAAAGCGGCTGGCGGACACGAACGAGGATTGCTGCGACGGCTACGCTGTACCCCCCCACGACACAGCGGGTCCGACGGGCCCCCACGATCGTCGACTTCGTGAACATCCGGTGGGTCGACGAATGGTGCAAGCGCTGCAACATCTGCGTCGAGATCTGCCCGAAGGACAGCCTGGTCCTGACGCATGACGCGATCATCGAGGCGGAGAACTGCATCCGCTGTGGCCTGTGCGAGCGGTACTGCCCGGACCTCGCGATCGAGGTGATCCCGGTTCGGACCGCCGCGACGGCCGCGGCGAGCGCCGAGGAGGCCGCCGAAGCCAGGCGTGGCCGGGCCCGCCTGCCGCAGCGGTCCGGAACGCCTGACACCGCGCGCGGGCCCGCCGTAGCCGGCACAGATCCCAGCCGCGGAATCACGGACGTCGAAAGCGCCCCTGACGTCGACCGGGCGAACCCGACCTAGGAGGCGGAACGAGACATGGCCAAGCGGCTCCTCCAGGGCAACGAAGCGGTGCTCCTGGGAGCAGTGAAGGCGGGTGCCACCTACTTCGCGGGCTACCCGATCAGTCCAAGCAGCGAAGTCCTGATGGCCGCGTCGGTGTACGCGGCCAGCCACCCGGAACTGCGGTTCCTCCAGGCCGAGGACGAGATCGCCAGCGCCAACGCGATCATCGGCGCCAGCCTTGCCGGCGCCAAGTCCTTCACCGCCACGTCCGGCCCCGGGTACAGCCTCATGCAGGAGGCGATCGGCTACGCCCACAAGCTGGGCGTCCCGACCGTCTTCGTCGACGTCCAGCGCGTGGGGCCCGCCACCGGCATGCCGACCATGCCGGGCCAGGGCGACATCCTCCAGACGCGCTACGGCTCGTCGGGCGACTACACCAGCATCGTGTTCTACCCGTCGACCGTGGCCGAGTGCTACGAGTACACGATCCACGCCTTCAACTGCGCGGAGGAGAGCCGGTCGCCGGTGATCCTCCTCTCGGACGCGTTCCTGGGGCACCTCAACGAGGTCGTCGACCTCGACGCGATCGACGTCCCGGTCGTCCCGCGCACGCTCGAGCCGCTCGCCTCCGGGCACACCCGGCTGTTCAGCGGCGTGGCCACGTACCCCGACGGCGAGCCGGCGACGGCCGACGGAGACGAGTTCATCCGGCAGTACGAGGAGGCCAAGGCGCTGCGCCTCGAGGTCGCCGACCGCTACGCGTTCTACGAGTACGGCTGGAACAAGGACGCCGACACGCTCGTGATCGCCTTCGGCATCACGCGCCGTATCGCCCAGCCGCTCGCCCCGCACTTCGCGCTGTTCCGGCCCATCCGCATCTGGCCGGTCCTCCAGGACCAGCTCCGGGAGATCGCGCCGCGCTACAAGCGGCTGGTGGTCATCGAGGGCAGCGACGGCCAGTACGCGAGCGTGGTCGAGCGCGTCCTCTACCGCGACGTCCACCGCGTCCCGCTCCTCGGCGGACGCATGAGTCTCGAGGCGGTCCGCGAAGGGCTCGAACGGATCGGCCTGCTCCCGCGCGAGCTGGCCCAGGCCACCGTCTCCTGACGCCCACGGACAGTCCCAAGAACCGAGGTCCGCACCACAGATGTCGTACAAGGACAAGATCAAGACCGATCTCTTCCCCACGATCTGGTGCCCGGGCTGCGGGATCGGCCTCATCATGACCCAGCTGGCCACGGTGATGGACGACCTCGGCCTGGACAAGTCGAACACCGTGATGGTGACCGGGATCGGCTGCACGGGCCGCATGGGCGCGTACATGCAGTTCGATTCCGTCTACACGCTCCACGGCCGCACGCTCCCCGTCGCCGAGGCGATCGCGACCGTCCGCCCCGAGCTCAACGTCATCGTGGTCTCGGGCGACGGCGACCTGACCTCGATCGGCGGCAATCACCTGCTGCACGCGATCCGGCGGAACCCGCGGATCAAGGTGCTCTGCAACAACAACGAGATCTACGGCCTGACGGGCGGCCAGACGGGACCGACCACCCCCGTGGGCACGAAGACCGTGTCGTCGCCGGCCGGCGCCACCTTCAGCCCGGTGAATCTCCAGGGGCTGGTCAACACGAATCCGAACGCGTTCTACGCGAAGACCACCGTCTATCACCAGGGGCAGATGCGGCGGGCGATCAAGGAGGCCATCGAATGGCCCGGCTTCGCCTTCGTCGACATCACCAGCCAGTGCATCGAGAACAACGGGCGCCGGATCGGCTTCCCGAGCGCCAACGAGATGCTCAACTACTACAAGAAGGAATACCGGCAGGCGCCCCCCGGGTCGACGCAGCTGGCCAACCACCAGCTGGGGATCGTCAAGGGCAAGCCCGCCGAGACCGAGCCGGTGCCGGTGGGTGCCGCCTCGGGGAACGGGAGCGGCGAGGCATGACCGAGCACGCGATCGCCATCGACGGCGTCGGTGGCCAGGGGGTGCGGGTCATCGGCAACACGATGGCCACCCTGCTGGGCGCGATGGGCTACGAGGTGACGCTCCTCTACGACTACGACTCGAGCGTCCGCGGGGGCATGAGCGAGGCGTTCCTCAAGTACGCCGAGGAGCCGATCTCGAACCCCGTGGTCGAGCACGCCAACGTCACCCTTCGCCTCGCCGACCGGGGTCCGTACCACCTGGACAGCGACTACGTGGTCTGCGACATCGGACTGGCGAAACCCGGCGAGCGGGCCGAGGAGGTCCCCTTCCTCGAGCTCGGCGTGAAGCACTTCGGGCGCGACCTGTTCGGCAACATGATCGCCCTCGGCCGCCTGCTCCGACTCTCCGAGGTGTCCTTCGACGAGGCGGCGCTGACCGCGGCGCTCCCGGCGAAGTACCGCGAGGAGAACATCGGGGCGGTGCGCTACGGGTACGAGCTCACCCCCGACCAGATCCGCCGGATCGTTCCGGACGAGGCCGCGGGGCGGTTCGCCGGACGGTACGCGGAGGCCGTGCTGGCCGGTGCCGAGCCGGACCGGGCCATCGAGGTTGCCGCGCAGCACGTGACGGCCTGACGACCGGTGGCCGAGGGGCCGCTCGTCGCGGTGCTGGCCGACGATCTGATCTGGGCGTCCCGCCTGGATCGACTCGTTCGTGATGCGGGCGGCCGGCCGCTGCCGGTCAGGACGCTCGATGCGCTCGATCGGGTGCTCGACGGTGACGGCGGGCCGGGGGATTCGCGGCTGCCGCCCGCGGGCGTGGTCGTCGATCTGACCGGCCGCGCCTACGACGGGATCGACGCCGTGCGCCACGCGGCCGCCAGGGGCGCGGCAGTCGTGGCGGTCGGCCAGCACGACGACCGGGCCGGCCGGGAAGCGGCGCGGTCGGCCGGCGCGTCCGCGGTCCACGCCTACGGTCGCCTGTTCGCCGCCGGGCCGAGGGTGCTCGGGACGTGGATCGGCGAGCTGTCGGGGGGTCGGGAATGACCATCGCGCCGGCGCGGTTCGCCGCGCGGATCCAGGCGGCGCGCCAGGCCCTGCGTGCGGCCGACGACATCGCCCTGCTGGTGGGCGTTGGCGCGGATCTCCGCTGGCTCACCGGCTACGACGCGATGAACCTGGAAC
>JAJYEB010000282.1 GCA_021790375.1 Chloroflexota bacterium
CCGAACGCGGTCGCGACCCACGCCACGAGCCCGTCGCGCGGCTCCGGGAACGAGAAGGCCGCGGCGCCCGCCAGCAGGGAGCCGAGCGCGAGCAGGCTCAGGCCGGGCCCGGCCACCGGTCCGGACGTGCCGCCCGGCCAGTCCGCCGGTGCGCTCCCGGCGAGCACCAGCCCGGCCGCCAGCAGGGTGCCGTAGCGGGCGAGCCCGCGGTATCCGGCCGCACGCAGCAGGGCGAACGTCTCCCAGGCCGCGAGCGCCCCCACCGCCACCAGCAACGCGTCGATCCAGGGGCGCCCCAGCAGGTAGACCGCGACGACGACCGGTACGAGGATCGCGGCGCTGGCGAGGCGCTGCCGCAGCACGCGCGCCTCAGCGCCCGAAGCGCCGGGTCCGCCGGGCGTACTCCGCGAGCGCCTCGTCGAACGCGTCCGGGCCGAAGTCCGGCCAGGCCAGGTCGGAGAAGTACAGCTCGGCGTACGCCGCCTGCCAGATCAGGAAGTTGCTCAGGCGCGCCTCGCCGGCGGTCCGGATCAGCAGGTCGGGATCCGGCACCCCCGCGGTGTAGAGCCGCGCCTCGATCGCCGCCTCGTCCACCTGTTCCGGCGCCAGGCCGTCCTCGAGGCAGCGACGGGCGGCGTCCGCGATCTCCGACCGTCCGGAGTAGTTGAAGGCCACGTTCAGCAGCAGCCGGTCGCCGTCGCGGGTCGCGTCGAGCCCGCCCAGGATGGAGGCCCGCGTCTCCTCCGGCAGCTCGTCGAGGCGCCCGAGGAGCCGCACGCGCACGCCCTGCGCGCGCAGCTCCGCCGTCTCGTCGCGGATCGCGGACTGGAGCAGCTCGAAGAGGGTCCTGACCTCCTCGGAGGAGCGGGCCCAGTTCTCACGGCTGAACGCGTAGAGCGAGAGGACGCCGACCCCGCGCTCCACGGCGCGGTGCAGCAGCGGACGGATGGCACGCACCCCCGCCGCATGTCCCTCGGCCTCCGTCACACCATGGGCGCGCGCCCAGCGACGGTTGCCGTCCATGATGATCGCCACGTGGCGAGGGACGACCGTCGCCTCCATCTAGACCGCCAGGACCTCCTGCTCCTTGGCCCTGCCGTTCCGGTCCACCTCGTCGATGTACCGGTCGGTCAGCTTCTGGAGCTGTTCGTGCTCGCGGCGGCTCTCGTCGACGCTGATCTCGCCGTCGTGTTCCTCGCGCTTGAGTTCGTCGGCGGCCTCGCGACGGAGGTTGCGGATCTCCACCCGCGCCTCCTCCATCCGCTTGTGGACCTGCTTCACCAGGTCGCGCCTGCGCTCCTCGGTGAGCGGCGGGATGTTCAGCCGGACCACGGACCCGTCGACGTTCGGGGTGAGCCCCAGGTCGCTCTTCTGGATCGCCTTCTCGATGGCGCCGAGCGCCGCGCGATCCCACGGCTGGATCACGATCGAGTGGGCCTCGGGAACGCTGATCCCCGCCAGCTGGTTGAGCGGCGTGGGCGTCCCGTAGTACTCCACCGTCAGGCGCTCGACCAGGGCGGTCGAGGCGCGACCGGTGCGGACGGCCTGGAAGTCGCGGACCATGACGTCGACCGCGCGGGCCATCTTGGGCTCGGCGGTGGCAAGGGCCTGGCTGCTCATGCGCTGCCACCTCCACTGATGATCGTGCCGACCGGCTCACCGAGCGCGACGTTGCGGATGTTGTCCGGCCGGTTGAGGTCGAAGACGACGATGGGGAGGTCGTTCTCCATGCAGAGCGAGACCGCGGTCGCGTCGAGCACCTGCAGGCGCTCCGTGAGGACGTCGACGTAGGTCAGCCGCTCGTAGCGACGCGCGCCGGGGTGCAGCAGCGGGTCGGCATCGTACACGCCGTCGACCCGTGTCGCCTTCAGGATCACCTCGGCGTCGATCTCCACGGCGCGCAGGGCCGCCGCCGTGTCGGTGGTGAAGTAGGGGTTGCCGGTGCCGGCCGCCAGGATCACCACGCGCCCCTTCTCCAGGTGGCGCACCGCGCGCCGCCGGATGTACGGCTCGGCGACCTCGTTCATGGCCAGCGCGCTCATCACGCGCGTGTCGAGGTGCTCCTTCTCGAGCGCGTCCTGGAGGGCCAGCGCGTTCATCACCGTGGCGAGCATCCCGATGTAGTCGCCCGTGGCGCGGTCCATGCCCTTGGCCGCGGCGGCAAGCCCGCGGAAGATGTTGCCGCCGCCCACGACGATCGCGACCTGGATCCCGAGCGCATGCACCTCGACGAGCTGCTTCGCGATGAAGGTGCAGAACGCCGGGTCCACGCCGTACGACCGATCGCCGAGGAGCGCCTCCCCGGAGAGCTTCAGGAGGATGCGGTGATACCGGGGGCGGCCCTCCTGGCCTCCGACCGCGGTCGACGCCCTGGCGTCGGCTTCCGTCACAGTTCTTCGCCCAGCTGGTACCGCGCGAACCTGCGCACCCGGATGTTCTCGCCGATCTTCGCGATCGCGTCGATCAGGAGCTGCCCCACGGTGATGTCGGTGTCGCGGAACGGCTGCTCGGTCAGCACCACCTGCGTGTACCACTTCTTGAGCTGTCCGTCCACGATCTGGCCGCGGATGTGCTCGGGCTTCTTCTGGAGGGCCTCGTCCGCCAGCAGCTCCGCACGCTTCGCCTCGAGCACGTCGGCGGGGATCGACTCGACGGTGGCGTAGAGGGGAGCGAGCCCGGCGACCTGCATCGCGAGGTCCCGCACGAGCTTCTGGAACTCGTCGGTGCGCGCCACGAAGTCGGTCTCGCAGTTGACCTCGATCAGCACGCCGACCCGGCCGCCGGGATGGATGTAGCTGGCGACCTGTCCCTCGCGCGCCTCCCGCCCGGCCTTCTTCTGCGCCGCGGCCAGGCCCCGCTCGCGCAGGAGGGCGATGGCGCGGTCGAAGTCGCCGCCCGTCTCCTCGAGCGCCCGCTTGCAGTCCATGAACCCGGCGCCGGTCCGTTCGCGGAGGTCCTTGACGGTCTCGGCCTTGATCTGCACCTGCTCAGCCATGCGTGTACGTGGTCCCTTCGTATCGTCGAACGATCAGGCGTCGAGCGCGGGGGTCTCGGCCGCCGTGGGCTCCTCCTCGGCCGTCGCGGCCGCGTGGCGAGGTCTCGGCGCCGGGGCGGGCGCCGCTCGGCCCGGCAGCAGCTCGTCCTCGTCCGGCTCGGGCTCGAAGGTCAGCGTGCCGCCCGCGGCCATGGCGCTCAGGAGCTCGTCGGATCCGGCCTCCTCCGCCGGCACCGCCTGCACCTCCGGCTCGACCTCGGCGCGCGACGCGCGGTCGTGCTGGCCGGCGACGGCCGCGTCGGCCACGAGGCCGCACAGGAGGCGGATCGCCCGGATGGCGTCGTCGTTGGCCGGGATGATGTAGTCGAGCTCGTCCGGGTCGACGTTGGTGTCACCGGTGCCGATCACGGGGATCTCGAGCTTGCGGGCCTCGGTCACCGCGATATGCTCGCGGTGGGGGTCGACCACGAAGACCGCGCCGGGCAGCCGCTTCATGCGGCGCATGCCCCCGAGCGTGCGCTGCAGCCGCGT
>JAJYEB010000283.1 GCA_021790375.1 Chloroflexota bacterium
CGTGAACCGGGTGCACGATCGGGTCGGGCTGATCCCGCGCCCGCGCATGCTGCTCGGGGTGCCGTCCGGCGTGACCGAGGTCGAGAAGCGGGCGGTCCGGGACGCGGCGCTGAACGCGGGCGCCCGCTGGGCGCGGCTGATCGAGGAGCCGATGGCGGCCGCGATCGGTGCCGGTCTGCCGGTGAGCGAACCCTCCGGGAGCATGATCGTCGACATCGGCGGCGGGACCACCGAGGTCGCCGTGATCAGCCTGGGCGGCATCGTGATCAGCCGCAGCATCCGCATCGGCGGCGACGAGATGGACATGGACATCGTCGCGTTCGGGCGCCGCGAGTACAACCTGCTGGTGGGCGAGCGGACGGCGGAGGACATCAAGATCGCGCTGGGGTCGGCGTACCCCGGAGACTGGGACGAGCTGCGTGTGACGCTCCGCGGCCGCGACCTGCTGACCGGTCTTCCGCGCGCGGTCGAAGTTGGGGCCGACCAGGTCCGCGAGGCGATCGAGCCGTCCGTCCAGCAGATCGTCGACATCGTCAAGGACACCATCGAGGAGACGCCGCCGGAGCTCGTGGCGGACATCATGGACCAGGGAATCGTGCTGGCCGGCGGCGGAGCGCTGCTCCAGGGGCTCGACCGGCGGATCGCGGAGGCGACGCAGATGCCGGTCCATGTCGCCGACGATCCGCTCACCTGCGTCGCGCGTGGCACCGGGAAGGCGCTGGAGGCGCTCGACGCCATGGAGCGTTCGCTCGTCGCCGAGACGTACTCGCGCCCGCCACGCTGAGCCACGCGTCATGTTCGCGACGCGTGCCAGCCGGAGGCGGGGAATGCTGTACGCCATCCTCATGGCGGCGGGGCTCCTGCTCCTTGCCCTCAGCGGGACCGCGCCGATGCGCGACCTCCAGATCGTGGTCGGCAACATGCTGACACCCGCCCAGTCCGCGCTGTCGGGCGCCACGCGCTCGGTCGGCTCCATCTTCGGCGCGCTGAGCGAGATCGATCAGCTGCAGGCCCAGAACCGCGCGCTGGAGCAGCAGAACCAGCAGCTGCAGGTGGAGAACCGCCAGCTGCAGGAGATCCGGATCCAGAACGACCAGTTGAGCGCCCTGCTGGGCGTCCAGGGGTCGCTCAACTACAGCACGGTGGCCGCCACCGTGGTGAGCCGCGAGGTCTCGCAGTACACGCGCGTGATCACCATCGATGCCGGGACCGACCGGGGCATCGCGCTGAACGACGTCGTGGTCGCAGACGGCGGTGCCCTGGTCGGTTCGGTGTGGGAGGTCGGCAGCGACTTCAGCCGGATCCTGCTGATCAGCGACACGCGTTCCACCGTCATCGGGCTCATCGAATCGAGCCGTGCCACCGGCGAGGTGATCGGCCAGCTCGGTGGCGCGCTCGTGATGCAGGACATCCCCGCCACCGAGCGGGTCAACCTGAACGACACGGTCGTCACCGCCGGGATCGACCTCGGCAACGGCATCAAGTCGCCGTTCCCCAAGGGCCTCCTCATCGGGAACATCGTCGACGTTCAGCGCGACCCGAACGCCGTGGTCCAGACCGCGTTCATCAACCCCGCCTCCGACCTCGACAAGCTCGAGTACGTGCTGGTCATCACCGACTACCACGGCGGGCTCCCGCCGGCGCCCTCCTCGTCGGGGTCGCCTGCGGCGTCCGGTGCGCCGGGGGCGTCCGTGGCGGCGCTCCCGCTGCCGCAGCCCTCGCTCGCGCCCGCGCCCTGATTCCGGCGGGTCAGGCTCGCCGGATCAGCATCTCGACCCGCAGGCCGGGTCAGATCTCGACCCGCAGGCCGGGTCAGGCTCGCCGGCCCAGCATCTCGACCCGCAGGCCGGCCGCCCGTGCCGCCCGCGCGTCCACCACGTTCCGCGTGTCGTACACGAGATCGCCGGCCATCGCCCGGCGCATCGCCGCCCAGTCGATCCCCCGGAACTCGGCCCACTCGGTCGCGACGAGGACCGCATCCGCGCCGCGCGCGGCCTCCACCGGGTCTGTGCCGGTCTCCAGCTGCGGGTCGGCCCGGCGCGCGGTCTCCCTCGCCTGGGGGTCGTAGCCCGTGACCGCGGCGCCCGCCGCGCGGAGCTCGCGCGCGAGCGCCAGGGCCGGCGACTCGCGGACGTCGTCGGTGCCGGCCTTGAAGGCGAGGCCGAGCAGCGCGACCCGGGAGCCGGCGAGCGGCCGGCCGAGCAGCGAACCCAGCCGCGCGACGACGGCGCGCTGGTGGGACGCGTTCGAGCCGCTCACCGCGTCGATCAGCGGCGTGGGCACCCCCGCCCGGGCGCTCAGCAGCGGCAGCGCGAGCGCCTGCTCGGGGAGGCACGACCCACCGATGCCCGGCCCGGCGCTCAGGAACGCCCTGCCGATCCGATCGTCCATGCCGACGCCGGCCGTGACCAGGTCGACGTCCGCGCCGACTGCGTCGCAGATCCGGGCCAGCTCGTTGGCGAACGCGATCTTGGTCGCCAGGAAGACGTTCGAGGCGAGCTTGATCAGCGCCACGGACCGTGCGTCCGCGACGAGCGTGGGGGCGTTGAGCGGCGCGTACAGGTCCGCCACGGCCTGCGCGGCGTCGCGATCTCCCGGGCGGAGCCAGCCGGTGACGACGCGGCTGGGCGCGTCGAAGTCCCGCAGCCCCGCGCCCTCGCGCATGAACTCCGGGTTGGTGATCACGGTAGGGCAGGGCCCGTGCGTCCGCCGGGCCTCGACCAGCCGGTCCAGCCGGTCCGGCCCCTCCACGGGCAGCGTCGAGCGGACGACGATGACGTGGTCGGGTGGAGCCGACTCCAGCAGGCCGGCCACGGCATGCTCGACCTGCTCGGTCGAGAGCGGACCCTCCGGCCCGGTCGGCGTTCCCACGCAGACGATGGAGCAGCCCGCGCCGGCGGGCGGGACCGGGTCGGTCGTGAAGGCGAGCCGTCCGGCAGCCGACTCGGCGCGGATGGCGTCCTCCATGCCCGGCTCGAAGATGGGCGAGCGGCCGGCCGCCAGGGTGGCGATGCGCGGGGCGTCGATGTCCGAGACGGTGACCCGGTGGCCCAGGCGGGCGAACCCGACGGCGGTGACCAGGCCCACCGGCCCCGCGCCGACGAGGAACAGGTGCACGGGCGACTCCTGTCGCGATGGATGTCGGCCCGATGGTACCCGGGCCGGGCCCTACAGCATCGAGCGGATCTGCCCCCCGTCCACCGGGATCAGGCTCCCGGTGACGTAGCTTGCCCGGGACGAGGCGAGGAAGGCCACCACCGCGCCCAGCTCGGAAGGATCGCCGTACCGTCCCAGCGGGATCGTGCGCGCCTGGTCGGCCCGCACGTCGTCCTCCGACCGCCCGGTGCGCGCCGCGGTGTCGCGGTCAAGCTGACGGATCCGCTCCGTGTTGAGGCGCCCCGGCCCGACGGCGTTCACCAGGATCCCGTCCGGTGCCAGCTCGATCGAGAGCGTCTTCATGAGCCCCTGGACCGCCGACCGGAGCGAGTTGCTCGTGATCAGGTTCGCGACCGGCTGCTTGACGCT
>JAJYEB010000284.1 GCA_021790375.1 Chloroflexota bacterium
CATCGATCCGCTCGGCATCACGGGGACGCCCGCGTTCGATCCGCTGACCGGCTCGCTCTTCGCGGTTGCCGAGGTGCAGGGCCCGCGCCATGTCCTCTTCGCCCTGGACCCGTCGACCGGGGTCGTGCGGTGGTCGCGCGGGATCGACCTGCCCGGCGACGATCCGGCAACCCACCAGCAGCGGCCGGCCCTGGCGGTGGCGAACGGGTACGTCTACGTCGGGCTGGGCGGGCTGGCCGGCGATTGCGGCCAGTACCGCGGCGAGGTGGTGGGCGTCCCGACCAGCGGGCACGGCGCCACCATCGCGTACCGGGTGCCGGTCGCCCGGGAAGGTGCGGTCTGGGCTACCCCGGGCCCCGCCATCGACGCCTCCGGGAACCTCTACGTGTCGGTCGGCAACGGCAGCTCCACCACCACCTACGACGGGAGCGACTCGGTGCTCGAGCTGTCCCCGGGGCTCCAGCTGCGGTCCCGCTTCGCGCCGGCCACCTGGGCGCGGGACAACGCCGCGGACGCGGACCTCGGGTCGCTCGGCCCGGTGCTGATCCCGGGTGGCTGGGTCTTCATCGCCGGCAAGAGCGGTACCGGGTACGTCCTGCGGCAGGGCTCCCTCGGTGGCATCGGGGGGCAGGTCGCGTCGGCGCAGGTCTGCGCGGCGTTCGGCGGCGCGGCCCGCCTGGACGCCACCGTGTTTGTGCCGTGCCAGGACGGGCTGCGGGCGGTCCGCATCGGAACGGACGGGTCGATCCACGTCGCGTGGCACACCGGATCGGGCGCCGACGGCTCCCCGGTGGTGGGTGGCGGTGCGGTCTGGAGCCTGGACCTCGGGGCCGGCGTGCTGTACCGGCTCGACCCGGCCACGGGCACGGCCACCGCGCACGTCGCCGTGGGCGCGGTCCCGCACTTCGCCTCGCCGGCGCTCTGGGGCGGCCGGGTGCTGGTGGGCACGATGCGGGGTGTCGCCTCGGTGGGTGCGGCGGGGTGAGCGCCGGGCTCCTGCACGTCGCCGGCGCGGATCCCGCCGATGCGTGCCGCTGGGATCAGGCGGTCGCGGTCCGCGCCTGGAGGGGGAGCCCGGCCTCGAGGTGGGCAAAGGCGGCGTCCATCAGCGTGAGGTAGTCGCGGTCCGGCGCCAGGGCTGCCGTGATCCAGGCGACCACGCCGACGCCCACCACCGCTCCGACCAGGGTGCGGACCTCGAAATCGCTCCCCGGCCTCCCGACCCGCTCGCCCAGCGCGTCGGCGAACGGCTGCATCGTGACGACGAACTCGTCGAGCATGCGCCTGCGCAGCTCCGGGACCGAAAGGATCAGGTCGGCCCGCTCCTGCTGCTGTGCCATCCAGTCACCCGGTGCCGCGACGAGGACGGCACGCATCGCCGCCCGGATGGCGGCGATCGGGCCCAGCTCGGGGGGCTGCGCCCGGATTGCCGCGATCAGGACAGGGTCGACCGGGTCGTAGAGGACCACGTCCTCCTTGGTCGGGAAGTAGCGGAAGAAGGTGCTCGGCGAGACCTCCGCCGCCTCGGCGATCTGCTCGACGGAGGTCTGGTCGTAGCCCTGCTCGTGGAACAGGCGCAGGGCGTGTTCCTGGATCAGGGCCCGCGTGCGGGCCTTCTTGCGTTCCCGGAGGCCGGGCCTGGGCCCCTCACCCTCCGACTGCGACGTCATGTCCCACTCCTTGCGGCTTCGCCACGGATGGTACAGGCGCCGCCGACCGTCCCGGCAGGAAGACGAGTGCCAGCACCACGGCCACAGCCGCGACGACGGCGGCGAGTCGCACCGCGTCGTCCACTCCGGACACGAAGGCGGTGCGGACCGAGGCGAGCAGCTCGGGGGAGCCGAGCTGCCGGGCGACCGCGATGCCCCCGAAGACGCTGTCGTGCACCGCGGCGGCCGCCGTCGCCGGCAGCCCCGCCAGGTGCACCCGGCCCTGGTAGGTAGAGTTCAGCGCGCTTCCCAGGATGGTTGCGCCGAATGCCGGGCCGAGCTTGATGATCGCCTGCAGGAGCGCGGCGCCGACGCCGCTGCGCTCTGCCGACAGCTCGGCCAGGGCCGACGACGCGGAGGTGGCGAAGCCGAGCCCGGCGCCCAGCCCGGCCACGAACGTCCACGCCGCGATGAACGCGTCGCCACTGGTCGCGGTCTGCGTCGCCCCAACCGCCAGTGCGACCCCGACCACGGCGAACCCGCCGGCGACCGTGAGCCTCGCGCCAAGGCGGGTGGCGACGCGATCGGCCGGCACGGCACCCACGATCAGCCCGGCGATGACCGGCAGCAGGCGGAACCCGGAGCCCTGCGCATCGAGGCCCATGATCGCCTGGAAGTACTGCGGCAGGGCGAAGAGCACGCCGAACAGGCCGAACACGCCGAGCGCCGTGAGGACCACGCCCCAGGTGAAGCTGCGCGAACGGAAGAGCGAGAGGTCGACCAGCGGCTGCCGACCCGGCCGACCGGCGAGCCGGCGCTCCCAGAGCACGAACGCTGCGAGGAGCAGGAGGCCGATGGCCGCGGGAACGATCGCGGTCGCGCTGCCCCAGCCGTTGTCACCGGCCTCCACCACGCCGTACATCAGGGCCACCAGGCCGGCGCTCGAGAGCAGCACGCCGGCGAGATCGATATCCGGCCGCTCGGCCGACCGCGACTCCGGCACCAGGGCCACCACCGCGACCAGGCCGAGCAGGGCCACCGGGACGTTCATCAGGAAGATCCAGCCCCACCAGGCGTGGGTGAGGATCCAGCCACCGAGGATCGGCCCCAGCGGCAGGCCGACGAAGTTCGCGGCCCCCCAGATCCCGACCGCGCGAGGCCGCTCCGCCTCGTCGAACAGCACGGTGACGATCGAGAGGGCCAGGACGATGAGCGCGGCGCCGGCGAGCCCGAGCAGCACGCGGGCGGCGATGAAGAACTCGGGGCCCGGCGCGTAGGCGCAGCCGGTGGAGCCCGCCGCGAAGAGCACGAGAGCACCGACCATGACGGCCTTGCGCCCGTACCGGTCGCCGATGAGGCCCGCCGGCAGCATGCCCGCCACGAGCGCGAGCGTGTATGCCGTCACGAACCACTGCAGCTCGGACTCCGATGCCTTCAGGGCGCCCGCCAGTGTCGGCAGCGCCACGGTCAGCACGGTCACGTCCAGGGTGATCGCCAGGACGGCGAGGGTGATCGCCCCGAGCGCCCACCAGCGGCGCCTCCCCGGATTCATCATCGACATGAGGGCGTCTCCCTTCTGGGTGTTCACATGTAATGACAGTCAATATGATTCTAGTGCGACTGTCAATAGCTCGAGGAGCACGCGGAGCTCGCGGGGCGAGCAGGCAACACGGCGGCTGATATGAAATCCATCCTTGACGGCGCGCCCGATCCAGTGCATAAAGCGAAGGACGACGGGAGGCTTTGACGCGCGCGTCCCCGCACGGTCACCTGACCCGCGCCGAGCCAGTGGTGAGCCCGAC
>JAJYEB010000285.1 GCA_021790375.1 Chloroflexota bacterium
CCGCGGTGCCCTCGGCCGGCGCGCGCCGCCGCCGGGTCGAGAGGTCCGGTCGCTCCTCGCGCAGGGCGGCGAGGGCGCGGAAGAGGGTCCCGAGGTCCTTTCGGGCGTCGTACCGGCCGGCGAACACGAGGTATCGCGGCGGCAGGCCGAGACGAGCACGCAGGGCGGCGACGCGATCCTTCTGTCCGGCCGCCGGCGAGAACGCATCCGCGGCCGCCATGGGGACCACGGCCATCCGCTCCGGCCGGACGTGCACGAGCCGCCGCGCAGCCTCCGCGGTCGCGTCCGAGCAGACGATGAGGCGCGTGGCGTCGCGCAGGATCCGTGCGCGGAGCCGGTGGCCGAACCGGGCCGCCGGGCTGGCCGCGTAGATCGAGGGGAGTTCCCACGGGGCCAGGTCGAGCAGCGTGGCGACGACCGGGAGATCCGAGCCGAGCGGCACGGCGCCGCCCGCGGTGTGATAGACGGCGCCGGACGCACCGTGCGCGGCGACGTCCCGGGCCGTCCCGAGCTCGGCGCCGCGCAGCTGGAACGCGTCGACCGTCAGCCCCGCCGAGCGCAGGAAGCGGGTGGTCGGCAGCACCCGCCGGCGACCGGCAATCGGGAGCTCCAGGAGCTCGGGGTCGCGCGTCGGATCCGGGCGCAGCGCACGCAGCACGGGCACGAACGACTCCCCCGGGAGGGGGTCCTGTGCGAATGCCGCCATGAGCCGTCGCAGGTAACCGGCCGTGATCGGGGTGCGTTCCGGTTCCTGGAGGGGGCGCAGGTCGATCACGACCCTCGCCGGCGCGGGCCGGTCCGGGACCCGGGGCTCGAGCCCGGCGAGCTCGCGCATCAGCCGGACCGCTCGCCGGCGTCGGCCGGTCCGAGCGGGGCCGCGTCGATGGGGTCGAGGAGCGGAGCCGGCGCCGCGACGTCGGCCAGGTCAAGCGGGGCGGCGGTCGGAGCGGGGAGCGGGGTGGCGGCTGGGGCGGCGAGCGGGGTCGACCGGGCGACGTCGTCCGCGGGTGCCCGCCGATGCGAGGCGCGGCCTCCCCGGAGGGCCTCCCAGCGCAGCCTGAGCACCACGAGCAGGGCCTCGACCACGATCCGGCGCGACATCTTGCTGACGCCGGCGCGCCGGTCCCGGAACACGATCGGGATCTCGACCACGCGGGCCCCGGCCTGCCGGGCGAGATAGGTCATCTCGATCTGGAACACGTACCCGCCGGCGTGGACCCCGTCCCGCGGGATCGCCTCGAGCGTCTCACGGCGCCAGGCCTTGAAGCCGCCGGTCAGATCGTGCGCCGGGAGCCCCAGGACCAGCCGGGCGAACGTGGACCCGCCGCGGGAGATGACCCGCCGTCCGATCCCCCACTCCGTGACGCCGCCGCCCCTGACGTAGCGCGACCCGATCACCAGGTTCGCGTCACGGCGGAGTGGCTCCACCAGTGCGGGCAGGTACGAGGGGTCGTGCGACCAGTCGGCGTCCATCTGGACGATGCGGCCGGCGCCCGCCGCCAGCGCGACGCGGAACCCGTCAAGGTATGCGCGGCCGAGCCCCTGCTTGCCGGGGCGGTGCAGGACCCGGACGCGGGCATCCGCGGCCGCCAGCGAATCGGCCAGGACGCCCGTGCCGTCCGGCGACGCATCGTCGACGACCAGGAGCGTCGCGCCGGGAAGCCGCTCGAGGATCGCCGCCGCGATTCCCGGCAGGTTCTCCGCTTCGTTGTACGTGGGCAGCACGACCCACGTGTCATCGTAGGCGGTGCCGGGTTGCGGCGAGGTCATCGCGTGGAGTCTACCGGGCTCCGCCCCGGCCATGAAGCCGCCCGGCTGGCGCGGTCGGCAGCTCCGCCAACCGTCGTCAGCTCCGCTATCGCAGCCGGACGGTGGCGGTCGCGGCAAGGGCGCGGCCGGCGCGGTCGGTTCCGAGGACCACGAGCCGGACGATCCCGGCCGGTCCCGCATGGAGCCGGAACACCGCGCGATAGCCGAGCGCCGCAGTCGCCCGGGCAGTGACGACGTAGGGCGCGACGCCCGGCTGCACCACGAGCAGGCGCGGGGCGGCGCGCAACGGGTCGGCGGCCGTGATCGACAGGGCCAGCGTCTGCCCGGCCGTCACCGTCCCCGCCGATGGCACCAGCCGGAACGGTGTCAACCAGATCGCGCTCCGCATCAGGACCGTGCCGGCCGCGGTTGTCGCGGCGATCGCCGAGAGGTACCGCCCCACCGGCATGGGCGACAGCACGCCGGATCCCGGCGCATGACCCGTGCCGTCCCACGGCAGCGTCCACGTCCCGGCGGGGGTCGGGTGGGCCTCCCAGAGGGTGCGGACCACCCGGCCGGAACGATCGGTCACGGTCCATGTGACCGTGGCGGGTTGCGTGAGCGTCACTGACAGGGCGGTGGTGGCGGCGGCCGGATCGCCGTCGAGCGGGTAGAAGACCGCCGGTGTCGCGCCGGGCGACCTGATGGCGGTGAGGACGCGCGTCCGGACCGTGAGCGCCGCACCCGGGATGCCCGTCTCGCCGAGCGGCGCGACGACCAGCGAGTACGTGCCGTCCGGCACCACCGCGCCTCCGTCGCCCAGGCCATCCCACGAGAACCGGCCGGTGGCCGACATCGCGGGAAGGACCATGCGGCGCACCACGGCGCCGGATGCCGATGCAACGGCCACGTCGAGCGTCCCGGGAGCGCTCATCGAGTACGACACCGTGAGCGTGTCGGAGATGCCGTCACCGTTCGGCGTGAAGGCCGACGGGGCGACGAGGGAGGTCAGCACCGGGACCGGGACGGACGGGACCGCCGGGAGCGGGGCAGGCGGCGCGACGACCGGCGACGGCGGGACGGGCGAGGGGCTGGGGGTCGGCGCCGCGCCCTGGAGCGCGCTGCCGGTGCCCGTGCCGCCGATCACTGCCGAGGAGAGGAGGTCGAGGTTGCCGGCGAGCGAACGGTAGAAGCCGGACGTCGCCGAATCCGGGTCGAGATGCAGGCGGGCTCCGGGCGTGCGCACGGAGGCCGTCACGATCGGGGCCACGCCCACGCCGCCGTTCGACATGAAGAGCTGGTCCAGCGTCTGGGCCGGCCCGAAGAGCGCCTCGACGATGCCGCCGGCGTCGTCCGTGCCCAGGGCCAGGACGGCGGAGGCGCCACCCGCGATGAACCCGGCGGCGAAGTTGTCGACGCGTTCCACCGCGACGGCCTGCGTGGGCTGGGGGAGGCCGGGCTCGCTGTTGCCGCTCGCGTAGCACAGGTGGTTGAGCAGCACCAGGGAATCGGGTGCCAGGTGCAGGGTGGCCATGTACTGCTCGCCGTAGTACTGGACCTGGTCGTCGGCAGCGCCGTCCACGGGGTCAAGCCCCATGCCGTCCTGCCGGTCACGCATCAGGGTCGTGGTGTACGGCGAGGGATAGCCGTTGCCGTGGCCGAGGTAGATGAGCACGTTGGCCCCCGCCGCGGCGGCGGA
>JAJYEB010000286.1 GCA_021790375.1 Chloroflexota bacterium
CGTCGGCCTGCGCGCCGAGGACCAGGCACGCACAGACGAGCTCGCCGTCGAGCCACACCGAGCAGGAGCCGCACTCGCCCTGCTCGCAGCCGTTCTTGCTGCCCCACAGGCCGAGGTCGTCGCGCAGCATCGACAGCAGGCTGGCGCCGGGCCACGCCTCGGCCTCCCGCCACTCGCCGTTCACGTTCAGTCGGACCAGCATCGCTCGGGCTCCTCCCCGCTCTCAGGCCGCCCGGAGGCGACGGTCGTCGAGCGCCCACGCCAGTGCCCGCCGCGCCAGCACCGCACAGGCGTGTCGCCGGTACGCGGCCGTCCCGCGGACGTCGTCGATGGGGCGCGCCGCCGCCGCGGCCAGCTCGCCGAAGCGCGCCAGGGCGGTCGCCGGGACCGCCGCTCCGGGGTTGGACCATGCGCCGGCCTCGTCGAGCACGCCCGCGCCGAAGGCCTCCGCCTCCGGGGCCCGCAGGATGGTGGGGCCCACGGATCCCATCGCGAGGCGCAGGCTCCGGCTGGATTCGTCCAGCTGGAGGCCCATCCCGGCGATCGCGATCACCATCGCGTTGCGGGTCCCCACCTTGGAGAACGATCCCGGGCCCCGCGGGGCGGTCCACTCCACGGACACGATCAGCTCGTCGGGGGCCAGCGCGTTGCGCTTGGGACCGACCAGGAACTCGCGCCAGGAGAGCCGGCGGGATCCGCTCGTCGAGGCGAGCACCACCTCGGCGTCGTAGACCGCGAGGGCGGGGAGCGCGTCGCCGGCCGGCGAGGCGGTCCCCAGGTTGCCCCCCACCGTGCCCCGGTTGCGGATCTGCGGCGAGCCCACCGTGCGTGCCGCCTGCACCAGCGCCAGCTGGTCGGGCAGCTCGCGGATGATGCGGGCGTACGGCACGCCCGGTCCGAGGACGACCCGGTCGCCCTCCCGGCCGATCTGCTGCAGCTCCGACAGGCGCGAGATGTCCAGGATCGTGGCGGGCCGGCGGCGACCGAAGTTCAGCTCGACCATGAGGTCGGTCCCGCCCGCGATCGGCACGGCGTCCGGATGGGCGGCCCGCAGCTCCAGTGCCTCGCGCAGGGACGACGGCTGGAAGAACTCCACCGCTCAGAACCTCCCTTCTGCGAACACCTCGATCATCGCTGGCCCCGCCTGCACGCGGCCGTCACTCGTCACGTTCACCGGACGCTCCCGCTTCGGCGGCACGCCGGGCGGCATGCGCCATGCGCGGCACCGCCGCGCGCGCCGCCGCCGTGTCGCGCATGGGGAGGCGGTTCCGCCGCACTCCGTCGAAGGCGTACAGGGCCCCGGCCACCGCGGACGCGGTCGGCACCAGCGCCACCTCGCCAACCCCCTTGGCCCCGTACGGGCCGTAGGGAGAGGGCTCCTCGACGAAGATGCACTCGACCGGCGGCATGCCGGACGGCGGGATGATGTTCAGCGACTTGAGGGTGGTGGTCACGGGGCGGCCGCCCTCCACCACGAACGCCTCGGTCAGGGCGTGGCCCAGCCCCATGTGCACGCCGCCCTCGATCTGGCCCTCCAGCAGCGTGGGGTTGATCACCCTGCCCACGTCGTGCGCGGCCACGACCTTCGCCAGGCGTCCCTCCTCGTCCAGCACCACGACCTGCGTGGCCCAGGCGTAGGCGAAGTGCGTGACCGGCTCCTCCACGTCGACGGCTTCCGGCGCGGTGGTCCAGTCCACCTTGAACTCGCCGTAGAACTCCTGCCCCGCGAGCAACGGGATGGGTCTCCCTCCCAGCGCGTCGCGGAGTTTTGCGGCGGCGTCCATGACGGCCCGGCCGCCCAGCATCGTCGCGCGCGAGGCCGTGGTCTGGCCGGTGTCCAGCTCGCGCTCGGTGTCCACCCGCACATGAACCCGGTCGAAGGGGAGGCCGAGCTCCTCGCAGGCGATCTGCGAGAGGACGGTGTCCACGCCCTGGCCCATCTCGGTCCAGGAGTGATACAGGGTGACGCTGCCGTCGGCCTCGGGGCGCAGGATGACCCGGCCGTACTCGGGGACGCCGTTGCCGATGCCCGAGTTCTTGACGGCGCAGCCGATCCCCGCGTACGGAGCGCTCCGGTAGGCGTCCCGGACCGCGAGCAGTGTCTTCTTCAGCCCGACGCCCGGGCCGAGCTTCTGCCCGGTGCCGAACCGGTCGCCGACGTCGAGGGCGTTGCGCCAGCGGATCTCCCAGCCGTCGATGCCGACCCGCTCGGCCAGGCGGTCGAGCATCCCCTCGATGGCGAAGTTCGCCTGGTTGGCACCGAACCCCCGCATGGCGCCGCAGGGCGGGTTGTTCGTGTAGACGGCGCGCGCCTCCACGTCGACGTTGGGCACCCGGTACGCGCTGCAGGCGTGGCCCGCGGCGCGCTCGAGCACCTTGTCGCCCACGCTCGCGTACGCGCCGGTGTCCCCCACCATCCGCGCCCGCACCGCGAGCAGGTGGCCGTCCGCGTCGCATCCGACCGTGTACTCGCTGGTGATCGGGTGGCGCTTGGGGTGGAAGCGCATGCTCTCGGCCCGGCTCAGGGTGACGCGCACCGGGCGGCCGGTGCGGCGCGCGAGCAGCGCCGCGTGGCACTGGACGTTCAGATCCTCCTTGGCGCCGAAGGCGCCGCCGCTGGAGACGAGGGTGACCCGCACCCGGTCCTCGGGCTCGCCCAGGAACGACGCGACCTGGCGGCGATCCTCCCAGATCCCCTGCCCCTGCGAGTACACCTGCAGCGTGCCATCCTCCGCCGGCACCGCGAGCGACGACTCCGGCTCGAGGAAGGCGTGCTCGATGAACTGGGTGCGGAACGTCTCGGTGAGGACGTGGGCGGCCGAGGCCAGTGCTCCGTCGACGTCGCCCCGCTTCACCCTCGACACGGACAGCTGGTTGCCGCCCGGGTGCAGGGCCGGAGCGCCGGGCGCGAGCGCGTCGAACGGGTCGGTCACGGGGGCGAGCACCTCGTACTCGACGTCGACGAGCTTCGCCGCCTCCCGCGCCGCGTATCGCGTCTCGGCGGCCACCGCGGCCAGCACGTCCCCCACGTACCGGGTGGTCTCGCCCTCCGCGACGAACTGCGGCCAGTCCCGGGTGAGCAGCCCCTGCACGCGCTCCCCCGGCACGTCGCCGGCGGTCACGACGGCGACGACGCCCGGGACGGCGCGGGCCCGCGCGGTGTCGATGCGGATGACGCGGGCCCGGGGATGGTCCGAGAACCGCACCGCACCGTGCAGCAGGCGGGCCGGTGCCAGGTCGTTCACATAGGGCTTGTCGCCAAGCGCGAGCTCCCGCCCGCGTACGCGGGCGGTCCGGGTCCCCACCCGGCCGCTCGTTTCCACGACCGGCATCGCCTCGCCGCGACGCGCGGCCGCCGCCAGGCGCACGGCGTCGATGACCTTCACGTACCCGGTGCAGCGGCACAGGTTGCCCGCCAG
>JAJYEB010000287.1 GCA_021790375.1 Chloroflexota bacterium
CCCGCGCCGGTGTCGGGTGAGGAACACGTCCACCCTCACGAGCCGATGCCCGAGCCCGAGACGGGCCACGAGGCACTCAGCATCTTCGGTGACGACGCGTGGCAGCCGCTCTGGTACACGGTGCCGGTGGCATCCGCGCAGGCGCACAAGCGGCGTGGCCGTGGACTCCACGGACCCGCGGAACGCCACCAGCGCCACGAGGGAGGCAAGCGATGACCGCGATCGCCCCCGCGACGCCGCGGGTCATCTACCAGCGGCCCGAGCGGCTCACCGACGTCTCCACGCGGTACTGCCCGGGTTGCGGCCACGGCATCGTGCACCGCCTCGTGGCGGAGGTGCTCGAGGACCTGGGGGTCGACGGGCGCACCATCGCCGTCGCGCCCGTGGGCTGCTCGGTGTTCGCCTACGAGTACCTGGCGTACGACTGGTGCGAGGCTCCGCATGGCCGCGCGCCCGCCGTCGCGACCGGCATCCGCCGCGTCCGCCCCGACGCGTTCGTGCTGACCTACCAGGGCGACGGGGACCTGGCGGCGATCGGCACCGGCGAGATCGTGCACGCCGCGGCCAGGGGGGAGCTGATCACCGCCATCTTCGTCAACAACGGCATCTACGGGATGACCGGAGGGCAGATGGCGCCGACCACGCTGGTGGGGCAGCGCACCACGTCCTCGCCGACCGGGCGCGACGTCCGCACGGCGGGCTACCCGGTTCCCATGACGGAGATGCTGGCCGTGCTGCCGGGCGTGGCCTTCGCCGCGCGTGGCTCCGTGGCCGACCCCTCGTCGATCGGGAAGACGAAGGCGCTGATCAGGAAGGCGTGCGAGGCCCAGATCCGGGGTGCCGGGTTCGCGCTCGTCGAGGTGCTGTCGAACTGCCCCGTGGGGTGGGGAATGACGGCGCAGGAGTCGATGCGCCACCTCAAGGAGGTGGTGGTGCAGACCTACCCGCTCGGGGTCCTCGTCGACCGGATGGAACCGGCGCGGCCGAAGAGCGCGAAGGAGGACTGAACGATGGAGCGTTCCATCGTCTTCGCCGGGTTCGGCGGCCAGGGCATCCTCTTCGCCGGGCACGTCCTGGCGGAGGCCGCCATGGACGAAGGGTCCCAGGTCATCTGGATCCCCTCGTACGGCCCGGAGATGCGCGGGGGCACCGCGTTCTGCACGGTGATCATCGGCGACGAGCCCATCGGCTCGCCGATCGTGGATCACCCCGACATGGCGGTCGCCTTCAACCCGCCCTCGCTCGCCAAGTTCGGGCCGACCATCGTCCCCGGCGGCGTGCTCGTCGTGAACGACTCGCTCGTCGAGGCGTCCGCCGGGCGTGACGACATCGACGAGATCCGGGTGCGCTGCACCCAGCTCGCGCGGGAGGCCGGCGACGACCGGCTGATCAACGTGGTCGCGCTCGGCGCGCTGGTCGGCCGGACCGGCATCGTCCGGGGCGAGAGCGTGCGGGAGGCGCTGCGGGACATCGTCGGCAGGAAACGGCCGGAGGCGCTCGAGATCGACCTGCGGGCGTTCGACCTGGGAATGGCGGCGGTGGAGGGGGCGGCCGTCCCGGCGTGACGGGCCCGCGGTGCAGCGAACGGCCGGGGTGGTGAGCGACCCCGGCCGTTCCGAAGATTCGCGGTTCGGGACCCCGCGGTCCCCTGGTCAGCGGATGCCGGCGAGCTCCTGCAGCAGCTGCCAGTACTCCAGGCGCTCGTCCCGGGTTGCCAGGATCTCGGCGGACGGCGTGCCGTCACGGAAGTGCTGCGAGAACCGGCCCTCGGTCTTCGCGAAGTCCAGGAAGTCGAACTGGGTCCCGTCGGGGAGTTTGGACCAGTCCTCCTTCACGTTCGGGTTGCCCTGGAGCGAGAGGCGCTTCGCCATGGTCTCGCCGCGGCGCGGGTCGTACGTGAAGAGCGGGAAGGCGCGCGAGTCGACCGCCAGCTTCGCCTGCCGGCTCGCCGCGTCATCGGCGATGCCGTGCTCCGGCATGCAGGGCGTGTAGGCGACGATCACCGCCGGCCCCGGGTACTCGTTGGCCTCCATGACCGCGCGATAGAAGTGGTTGTAGTGCGCCGGCGTGGTCGACGCAACGTAGACGTCGCGGTGGGCCATCATGATCAGGCCGAGCTCCTTGCGCCGCTCGGGCCGGCCGTGGATGGCCTTCCCGAACGCCGAGAGCTTGGTCACCTGGCCGCCGTAGGACGCCGTGGACGACTGCCCGCCGGTGTTCGAGTACACCTGCGTGTCGAGCACGAGCACCTTGATGTCGGCACCCGACGCGACCATCCGCGAGAGCGACTGGAAGCCGATGTCGTACATCGCCCCGTCCCCCCCGAAGACCCACAGGCGGCGCTCAGGGTGGCCGGCCTGGTCCCAGCGCAACCGCACGCCCATCGCGTCGGCCGGGCCGTTCTCGAACAGCGAGTTCGTCCAGGGCACCAGGTACGGGTTGAAGGGATACGTGCTGCCGTACACCGTGTTGCAGCCGGTCTCGGCGACGATCCCCATCGAGTCCGGGCCGTGGACCTGCCGGGTGGCGGCCACGAGCATGCGGACGGCCGATGCCTCGCCGCATCCGGCGCAGGACCCGGCGCCACCCACGTACCCCAGGGCCTGCTCGCCGAGCATCAGGTCCGCGAGCGCCTTCTCGTTCCGGTATTCAGGCGGGGTCGGGGGCAGGCTCCGGAAGAACGAGAAGTCGCGCCGATAGCGCTCGAGGGTGCTGTCGCCGGAGGGCTCCTGGGCGACCTTGTCGATCATGATCAGCGCGTCGTGGCCCTCCGCCTTGCAGACGTCGACGCACTCGGCGCAGCCCTTGCAGTGCTGGGGATCCACGAAGATCCCGAACATGGCCGGCTCGATGCCCTTGCGGGCGGGCACATCCGCGTACTTCCTGGTCCGCACGAAGTGCGAGCTGGCGGTCTCGGCCGTCCGGGCACCGTCCGCGCGCTTCCACGCGAACGCCCCGATCGCCGGCTCCAGCTGGGTCTCGGGGACGGCCACGGCGAGGATCGCCGTGTCCGGGCAGGCGCTGACGCACGCCATGCAGCCCACGCACTGCTCGGCGATGAACTGGGGGATGTGCGCCGAGAGGTTGCTGAAGTCGCGCACCGCCGCCGTTCCCGGCGGGATGATGCTGCGCGCGACGCCGGAATCCGCCGGCAGCTCGACATCGGCGATGCCGCGGCGGTACGCGCCGACCACGGACCGGTTGAAGTCCTCGACGTACGCCTCGACATCGAAGACGACGGGGGCGGCGTCCATCGCCTGGGCACGCGCGGCGTGCTCTTCCTCGCTCAGCGGGCCTCCGGGGGCATCGATCACGGGTAGCAGCTGCTCAGGCATCGGGGGCCCCCACCAGGTGATGAACGACGTCGGTGGTCGAGAAGATCCCGACGGGCCGGCGTCCCTGCTCGTCCACCAC
>JAJYEB010000288.1 GCA_021790375.1 Chloroflexota bacterium
GTGACTCCGCGCCGCACGCTGTCTCCCCTCCCTGGCCTCGCGGGACAGCGGTCCGTGCCCGGTCCAGCGGGGCGTTTGCGCAATCGGCCCACATCGGGTATACATTCAGCATGACGTTGAATGTCACAGAAGATCGAAGCACATGGGCCGACCAGACTGCGCCGAGCGAGCACCTTCCGGCCGAGAACGTCACGGTCGACGAAGGTGCTCCGGGCGACGAGGGTGCATGGAGCGCGCGGGCCGAAGACGCGCCTGCGGAAGGCGGGCCTGCAGACGCGCCTGCGGAAGGCGGGCCTGCAGACGCGCGTCCCGGCGATGCGCGCCGGCCGATCGGCGACGAACTGCTCGACGAGCTGACGGCGTGGCCGCCGCGCGATCGCGCCGGCATGTTCCGCAACTGGCACCGTGGCGCCCTCAGCCTCATCCAGCTGAACGTGGTCGCGGTCCTCGAGGCCGAGGGCCCGCTCCCCATGAGCCGCCTGGCCGACGAGCTTGACGTGTCGGTGGCCAGCGCCACCGGCATCGTGGACCGCATGGAGCGTCGCGGGATGGTCCAGCGGAGGCACGCCACCGACGACCGCCGCGTGGTGGACGTCCACCTCACGGAGCAGGGCACCGGCATCTTCCGCGATCTCGAGGCCCACCGGCGGGAGCACCTCGCCCGGCTGCTCGGCGAGCTCACGGAGGAGGAGCTTGCCGGCTTCCTCAAGGGCATCCGCGCGATCAGGGCCGCCAGGAAGCGGTTGGTCGGCCGGCCTGAACCCGGTTCTGGGCGCGATCGTGACCCGGGTGCCATGCAAGATCGTGACCCGGGTGCCAGGCAAGATCGTGAGCCGGGTGCTGTGCACGATCCGGACACGGCGTCCGACTGCGGACCCGCAGGCGGCGCACCAGGGCCACGCACGGTGGAGAGCAGGGACCCCGACCGATGACCATCCGACTCCTGACCAGGTTCCTCCGGCCCTACTGGCGGTCGCTGCTGCTGGTGGTGGCGCTCCTGACCATCCAGGCCGTCGCCAACCTGTACCTCCCCAACCTCTACGCCGACATCATCGACAACGGCGTGGCGGTGGGCAACACGAACTACATCATGCACACCGGCGTGCTGATGCTCGGCGTCACGCTGCTGCTCGGAATCGCCTCGATCGTCGCGATCTACTTTGCGTCGCGGACGGCGATGGCCTTCGGGCGGGACGTCCGCGGCGCCGTGTTCCGCAAGGTGCTGGACTTCTCCCAGGTGGAGACCAACGTCTTCGGCACGCCGTCGCTGATCACCCGCAACACCAACGACGTCCAGCAGGTGCAGATGGTGATCGTGATGGCGCTGACCGTCATGATCCTCGCGCCCATCATGGCCGTCGGCGGCGTGATCATGGCCCTCCGCGAGGACGTCCCGCTCTCCAGCGTCCTCGTGATCATCGTGCCGCTCATGGCCGTCGTGCTGGGCGGCCTGGTGTCGCGGGCCCTGCCGCTCTTCCGCGTGATGCAGGTCAAGATCGACCGCATCAACCGCGTGATGCGCGAGTACCTCGAGGGGGTGCGCGTGATCCGCGCCTTCGTGCGCACCGGCCACGAGGAGCAGCGCTTCGACGACGCCAACGCCGACCTGACCGACACCACCCTGCGGGTGCAGCGGCTCTTCGCGCTGATGATCCCCTCGCTGTTCCTGATCATGAACCTCTCCAGCGTGGCGATCATGTGGTTCGGCGGCCTGCGCATCAACAACGGGGACATGCCCATCGGCAACCTGATGGCGTTCCTCCAGTACGTCATGCAGATCCTCTTCTCGGTGATGATGGCGACGGTCATGTTCGTGATGGTCCCCCGCGCCGCCGCGTCGGCCGAGCGGATCGCGCAGGTGCTCGACACGCCGATCAGCCTCCACGATCCCGAGGAGCCGGCGCCGGCCCCGGCCGCCATCGGGTTCGTCGAGTTCCGCAACGTCGAGTTCCGGTACCCGGGCGCGGAGGATGCCGTCCTGCACGACATCTCGTTCGTCGCGCGGCCCGGCACCACCACGGCGCTCGTGGGCAGCACGGGCAGCGGCAAGTCCACGCTCATCAACCTGCTGCCGCGCTTCTACGACGCGACCGGCGGGAGCGTCCTGATCGACGGGGTGGACGTGCGGGCCATCCGCCAGGAGGACCTCTGGCACCTCATGGGCCTGGTGCCGCAGCGCGCCTTCCTGTTCAGCGGCACGGTGGCCAGCAACCTGCGCTACGGCAACGAGGACGCGACCGACGAGGACCTGTGGCGGGCACTCACGATCGCCCAGGCGCGCGACTTCGTGGCCGAGATGCCCGGAGAGCTCGACGCCCCGATCGACCAGGGCGGCACCAACGTCTCGGGCGGCCAGCGCCAGCGCCTGGCCATCGCACGCGCGATCGTCAAGCGGCCGCGCATCTACATCTTCGACGAGAGCTTCTCCGCGCTGGACTTCAAGACGGACCTGAACCTGCGCATGGCGCTGCAGCCCGAGACCCGCGGCGCGACCGTCTTCATCGTGTCCCAGCGCGTGGGCACGATCATGCACGCCGACCAGATCGTGGTGCTCGACAGTGGCGCGATCGCCGGCATCGGCACCCACGAGGAACTGATGGAGACCTGCGAGACCTACCGCGAGATCGTCTACTCCCAGCTGACCCGGGAGGAAGTGGCGTGAGCGGCACGACGCGACCGGCCGGCGGCGCGGGGGGCGGCGCGGCCCGCGGCCCGCTCGGGCCGGGCTTCGGTGGTCCGGGCCGGGGTCGGGGGCCCATGGGCGGCGGCTTCGGCGGCCACGGCATGATGGCGGGCGGCAAGCCCAAGGATCTCCGGGGGGCGCTGCGCCGGCTGGTCGGAGAGCTGCGTCCCGAGCGGCCGTGGATCGCCGTGGTCGTGGTGTTCGCCATCATCGGTGTGATCTTCCAGGTCGCCGCGCCACGCATCCTGGCCAACGCGACGGACGAGCTCTTCCAGGGCGTCCTGGGCAAGTACCTCGGCCAGTACTTCCCCGCCGGCACATCGCAGGCGCAGGTGGAGCAGCTCCTCCGCGCACACAACCAGGGCCAGATCGCCGACATGCTCACCGGCATGCACGTGTCGGTGGGCGTGGGCGTGGACTTCGGCGCGGTGGGCACCATCCTCGCCGTGGTGGCCGTGATCTACGTCTTCAGCTCGGTCTTCCAGTGGGCGACCTACTACATCATGGCGGGGGTCTCGCAGCGCACCGTCTACCGGCTTCGGCGCCAGGTGGACGAGAAGCTCGGCCGGCTCCCCCTGCGCTACTTCGACAGCCACGCTCACGGGGACACCCTGAGCCGGGTCACCAACGACATCGACAACATCTCCACCACGCTCCAGCAGAGCCTGACGCAGATCCTGACCTCGATCTTCACCGTCATCGGCGTGCTCGTGATGATGCTCACGA
>JAJYEB010000289.1 GCA_021790375.1 Chloroflexota bacterium
CGGCGGAGTAGTTGGCCTGCCCGGCGTTCCCGGCCTGCCCGGCCACGCTGGAGATGTTCACGATTCGCCCCTTGCGCGCCCGGAGCATGGGACGCAGGACGGCGCGGGTGGCGTAGAAGGCGCCGGAGAGGTTGGTCTGGAGCACGTCCTGCCAGGCCTGATCGGTCATCCGCATCAGCAGGTCGTCGCGGGTGATGCCGGCGCTGTTGACCAGGATGTCGATCCGTCCGAACGCCTCGAGCGCGGCTGCGATCAGGGCGTTCGCCGCCGACGAGTCGGTCACGTCGCCGCGGTGGGTGAGGGCGCGACGGCCGAGGGCCTCGATGGCCCGGGCGGTCTCGCGGGCGGCCTCCTCGTTGCCGCGGAAGCTGAACGCGACGTCGGCGCCCTGGGTGGCGAGGCGCAGGGCGATGGCACGGCCGATGCCGCGGCTGCCGCCGGTGACGACGGCCGACTTGCCGGTGAGATCGATCACGGTGTCACCTCGCTGGGACGCGGAGCGGGGCGTTGAGCGGGCGCTGGACGGGTCTGGCGGCGCCCGTGGGGGTGCCTGTGCCCCGGATTGTGCCGGATCCCGCGGCCGACGGCACGCTGAGCGGCGCGCTGGGCGGCGCGCTGGGCGGCGCGCTGGGCGGCGCGCTGGGCGGCGCGCGGCACCGCAGCGGGGGTCGCGCGGCACCGCTGCGGGGATGGACGCGTGCGGGAGGCGGTGTCCGGCTCGACATACAAAGTATGGCGGCCGCGCACCGTGCCGGCGCGGAGCGGCAGCGTGCCGGCGCGGAGCGGCAGCGTGCCGGCGCGGAGCGGCAGCGTGCCGGCGCGGAGTGGCACCCGACGGCGGCCGGCCCGGAGTGGCACCCGACGGCGGGCCGGCCCGGGCGCGCCCGACTCGGAACCGTCGGAGCGTCCCGAGTTGACCAATGCTCGCCTGGTGGGCGCGAGATGGGGAATGGCGCCGCTGCGGCGGGCGGCATCCTGCCGCAGGGGAGCTCGCCGTGCGTCACCGAGCATGAAACTCGGCTCGAGCAGGGCGGGACGGGCGAGGCCGCCCCCCGTTAGGTTCGTCCCTGATCGTTCCGTGCTCATGGGGCGCGCGTTGGCCAGGAACGCGGGGGCTGACGAACGGCACCCGGTGGCAGGCGTGGACAGATGTGGGCCGGGTGCGATCGAAAGGCGCGGGTTGGCCGCGGCAGCGTGCCGCCGTTACATCATCACCAGGCCGCCGTCGACCGCCAGCACCTGGCCGGTGATGAACCCAGCCTCGTCGGAGCAGAGGAAGGCGACCGCGGTCGCGATGTCGTCGGGGGTGCCGAATCGGCCGAGCGGGGTCTGCGCCAGGAGCTGCTGCTGGAGCGAGTCGGGCAGGTCGCGAGTCAGGTCGGTGGTGACGAAGCCGGGCGCGATCGCGTTGCAGGTGATGCCGCGGCTGGCGACCTCGCGCGCGGTGGCCTTGGTCAGGCCGATCAGCCCGGCCTTGGACGACGAGTAGTTGGCCTGGCCCGCCTGGCCCGCCTGTCCGGACACGCTGGAGATGTTGACGATGCGCCCGGCGCGCGCCTTGAGCATGGGCCGGAGCACGGCCTTGGTGGCGTAGAAGGCGCCGAACAGGTTCACCTCCAGCACGGTCCGCCACTCGTCCAGGCTCATCCGCATGATCAGATCGTCGCGCGTCACCCCGGCGTTGTTCACCAGGATGTCCACGCGGCCGAACGTCTCGATGGCGCGGGCGACCAGCGCGGGCGCAGCCTCGGGATCCGTGACGTCCCCCTCGGTCCAGAAGCAGCGGCGGCCCAGCGTCTCGACGTCGGCGCGGGTCGCCTCGGCGGCCTCAGCGGGGCCGCGGTCCAGGAACGCGACGTCGGCGCCCTGTCGGGCGAGCTGCAGCACGATGGCGCGACCGATCCCTCGCGCTCCCCCGGTGACGATGGCGGCCTTGCCGGACAGGTCGATCACGCATGCACCTCCGTCGGGACGCTGGATGACGTCTCGGACCCCTGGGACGCGTGGCGGGCCGTCGATGGGGAGACTCTACAGGGGCCGCGCGCCGCGTGAGGGGCGGCCGCGGGCAGCGCGACCGGCGGAGGTCCATCTCCCTGCGGTGAGGGGTCCCTCTCCCGGATGGGCATGCGCGCCGCGACATACAAAGTATGGCGGATCGAGAGATGCTCGCCGGGGGGTGGATCGCCCCCGGTGGAGGCACGGCGCCGCGGATGCATCGGCGCGCGGGATGGGCCCGCGGCGGATGGTCGCCAGGAGGATGGATCGCCGCCGTGGGATCAGCACGAGGGGGGCATGGATCGCCGTGGGGTGGATCAGCGGGGGATGGACAGGTGCCGTTGGGTGGGCGCCGTTGGGTGGGCGCCGTGGGGGGGGCGCCGTGGGGGGGCCGGCAGGCTTGTGGCCCAGACGGGAACGAGGCCGAAGGCTGCAGGATGCTCTCCTGCCCCGGACAGGTATGCACGCCGCGGCATACAAAGTATGGCGGACGGCGCATGCCCGCCGGAGGGATGGATCGGTGGGCGATGGATCAGCGCCGGGGGATTGATCGCCCGGGGAGGGATCGCCGTGGACGGACCACCGGGGGTGGATCGCCCCGGGGAGGCACGGCGCCGGGGATGGATCGCCGGGGGCAGGGGGATGGCGCCGGGGCAGGGGGATGGCGCCAGGGCAGGGGGATGGCGCCAGGGCAGGAGCGACGGGCGAGCGCGGACGAACGAACGAACGGGCGATCAGGCGATCGGCCGATCGGACGAACGGCCGGTCGGCCCTACGCTTCCCCGACCGCGGCCCGCTCCCGCGCCTCGAAGAAGGGGCGCAGCTCGGGCGGTGTGGGGTCGTCGCCGGTCCAGTCCTTCGGCGGGTGGATCTCCACCTCGGGCCCGATCGACGCCGCCCGCGACGAGCACGAGGGGTCGGCCGTCCACTCGAGCACCGCCGCGCCGCTGGTGTAGCCGGCGCCGAACGCGACGAAGACCAGCTTGTCGCCCGGCTGCACGCGGCCCCGCTCGACCGCCTCCGCCAGCGCGATCGGCACCGACGCCGCCGAGGTGTTGCCGTAGCGGTCGACGTTCACGTACACGCGGTCCATCGCGAGGCCGAGCTGCTTCGCCACCGACTCGATGATCCGGATGTTGGCCTGGTGGGGCACGAACAGCGAGATGTCGTCGGGGGTGAGCCCGGCCCGCTCGATCGCCGTGAGCGCGGAGCGCGCCAGAGTCCGGGTCGCGTACCGGTAGGTCTCGCGGCCGTCCATCCGGATGAAATGGCCGCGCTGCTCCATGGTCCCGGACGTCACCGGGTTGCGGGCCCCACCGGCCGGCACCCAGATGTTGTAGGCGCCGCTCGGGTCGACCGTCAGCTCGAAGCCCAGCAGGCCGCCGCCGGTCTC
>JAJYEB010000290.1 GCA_021790375.1 Chloroflexota bacterium
ACCTGTTGCCGCTCAACCCGTCAGGGCTCGGGCCCGTCGCGCCGGCCCTCTCGTTCAATACGGCGATCAGCTTCGAGACCAACACCAACTGGCAGAACTATGCCGGCGAGACCACGATGAGCTACCTGACCCAGATGGCCGGGCTCGCCGTGCGCAACTTCACCTCTGCCGCCATGGGGCTGGTCGTCGCGATCGCGCTCGCGCGAGGCCTTGTTCGCCGCTCCACCACGACCATCGGCAACTTCTGGGTGGACGTGACCCGGTGCACCCTCTACATCCTGGTCCCGATCGCGTTCGTCGTCGCCCTGTTCCTGGTCTCCCAGGGCGTCGTCCAGACGTTCAACGGCCCGACCACCGTGACCACCCTGCAGGGCGCCCACCAGGCGATCGCGGTCGGGCCCGTCGCCTCGCAGGAGGCCATCAAGGAGCTCGGCAACAACGGGGGCGGGTTCTTCAACGCGAATTCCGCGCACCCGTTCGAGAACCCGAACGCGCTCACGAACTGGGTCGAGATGTTCCTGATCCTGCTCATCCCGTTCGCGCTCACCAACACGTTCGGGCGGATGACCGGGGACGAACGCCAGGGCTGGGCCCTCTTCTCGGCGATGATGCTGATCCTCGTCGTCGCGGTGCTGGTCGTGACCGCGAGCGAGGTCCGCGGCAACCCGCCGTATCCGTCAGGCGTCACCACGGCTCTCGGCAACATGGAGGGCAAGGAAGTCCGCTTCGGGGCGCCGGCCAGCGCGCTGTTCGCCAGCGTGACCACCGGCACGAGCACGGGCGCCGTGAACGCCTCGCTCGACAGCTTCCTGCCCCTCGGCGGCATGGTGCCGCTCGCGCTCATCCAGCTCGGCGAGATCACGCCCGGCGGCATCGGGGCCGGGCTGTACGGCCACCTGGTCTTCGGCGCCATCCTGGCCGTCTTCATCGCCGGGCTCATGGTGGGCCGGACTCCGGAGTACCTGGGCAAGAAGATCGAGTCCTTCGAGGTGAAGATGGCAATGCTCGCCGTCCTGGCGATGGCCGCGACCATCCTCGTCTTCACTGCCATCGGTACGGCCACGTCGGCGGGTGTCGCGGGGCCGCTGAACGCCGGACCCCACGGCTTCACCGAGATCCTCTACGCGTTCTCGAGCCAGACCGGCAACAACGGCTCGGCGTTCGCGGGGCTCAGCGGCAACACCACCTTCTACAACGTGGCCGGCGCGTTCGCGATGCTGATCGGCCGGTTTGCCGAGATCATCCCGGCGCTCGCGATCGCGGGCTCGATGGCCGCGAAGCGACGCGTGGCGCCGTCCCTCGGAACGTTCCCCACGACCGGGCCGCTGTGGGTCGGCCTCCTCATCGGCGTGATCGTGATCGTGGGTGCCCTCACGTTCTTCCCGGCGCTGTCCCTGGGGCCGATCGTTGAGGAGCTCCTCATGCATGCCGGGAAGGTGTTCTGATCATGACGCTCGAGTACCTGGCGAGTCGCGCAGGCCACCTGGGCCACCTCGATCGACTCGGCCGCCTCGGCCGCCCGATCCTCCGCTCCGTCGTCGACACGCGGCAGGGCAGCCGGCGCTTCCAGCGGGCGCGGCGCGAGTCGCAGGCGGGCGTGGCGGGCGCCCCCCGGACACCTCGAGGCGTGTTCGACCCGATCCTGCTGCGAGCTGCGCTGGGGCCGGCCCTGCGCAAGCTCGACCCCCGCCAGTTCGTGCGCAACCCGGTCATGTTCGTCGTCGAGGTGACGGCGGTGCTGGTCACGCTGGTGTGGGTCGGGGACGCGAGCGGCCTCACGCACGCCGCGCCGCACGAGGTGGGCCGCTCCTTCGGGTTCGAGCTCCAGGTCGCGGCCTGGCTCTGGTTCACCGTCTATTTCGCGACGTACGCGGAGGCCCTCGCGGAGGCGCGCGGCAGGGCCCAGGCGGCGTCCCTGCGGAGGACCCGCTCCGAGACGACGGCGCACCGTCGGCTGGACGACGGGTCGATCGAGGACGTCGGATCGTCCGCGCTCCGGATCGGCGACGTGATCGTGGTCACGGAAGGGGAGACGATCCCGGGCGACGGCGACGTCATCGAGGGCGTCGCGTACGTCAACGAGGCGGTCATCACGGGCGAGTCCGCGCCGGTCCTCAAGGAGCCGGGGACGGACATCCGGAGCTCGGTCACGGGCGGCACGACGATCACCAGCGACCGGCTGGTGATCCGCATCACGGCCAACCCCGGCGAGACGTTCCTCGACCGGATGATCGCGCTGGTCGAAGGCGCGAAGCGTCAGCGCACGCCCAACGAGATCGCGCTGTTCATCCTGCTCTCCGGGCTCACGATCGTGTTCCTCATGGCCACCGCCACGCTGCGGCCGTTCGGGCAGTACGCGCACGCTCCGCTCGGCCTCGTGGTCCTCGCGGCGCTCCTCGTGTGCCTGATCCCCACCACGATCGGCGGCCTCCTCTCGGCCATCGGGATCGCGGGCATGGACCGCGTGGCGCGCTTCAACGTGCTGGCCATGAGCGGGCGGGCCGTGGAGGCGTCCGGTGACGTCGACGTGCTGCTCCTCGACAAGACGGGCACCATCACCTTCGGCAATCGGCTCGCGTCCCGGATCGTGCCGCTTCCGGGCGTCGACGAGCGCGAGGCCGTGGACGCGGCCCTGCTCACCTCGCTCGAGGACGACACGCCCGAGGGGCGCTCGATCGTGGAGCTGGCACGGAAGCGGCTCGCGGACCTCGCCCCGCAGGACGGTCCGGGCGCCGCGGCCGGCCCCGCTCCGGTGGGCGTCTCCGTGGGCGAGGTGGTGCCGTTCTCGGCGCAGTCCCGCACGAGCGGCGTGATCCTGGCCGACGGGACGGTGGTCCTGAAGGGTGCGGTGGACGCCATCCAGGCGGCGCTCGACGGCGAGCCTCCGGTCGAGCTGGCGCGCCTGTCCGACGAGATCGCGGGGCAGGGCGCGACGCCCCTCGCCATCCGTCGCGACGGCCGGGCGCTCGGCGTGATCGAGTTGAAGGACACGGTGAAGCCGGGGCTGCGCGAACGGTTCGACGAGCTGCGCCGGATGGGCATCCGGACCGTCATGGTCACCGGCGACAATCCGCTGACCGCGAAGACCATCGCCGCCGAGGCCGGCGTGGACGACTTCATCGCGCAGGCGAAGCCCGAGGACAAGATCGACCGGATCCGGCGAGAGCAGGCGGAGGGCCACCTGGTCGCGATGACGGGGGACGGCACCAACGACGCCCCCGCGGTGGCACAGGCCGACGTCGGGCTGGCCATGAACAGCGGGACGTCTGCCTGCAAGGAGGCGGCCAACATGGTCGACCTCGATTCGGACCCCACGAAGCTGATCGAGGTGATCGCGATCGGCAAGCAGCTGCTGATCACCCGGGGC
>JAJYEB010000291.1:0-2427 GCA_021790375.1 Chloroflexota bacterium
CCAGGACGTCCGCGATCGCGAGGCGCTGCTGCTCCCCGCCCGAGAGCGTGACGGTGGACCGTCGCTCGAACCCGGCCAGGCCCACGACGCCGAGCATCTCGCGCACGCGGGCATGCATCGCCTGCCGCTCCCAGCCGCGGTTCTCGAGACCGAAGGCGACCTCGTCCTCGACCCGTGGCATCACCATCTGGCTCTCGGGCTCCTGGAACACGATCCCCGCCCGGCCGCTGACGAGCTGGATGGGGGTCGCCGCGACGTCGAGCTCACCGACGCGCAGCGATCCGGACCAGGTCCCGGGCAGCTCGTGGGGGACCAGACCGGTGAGCGCCCGTGCGAGGGTGCTCTTGCCGCTGCCGGACGGCCCGATCACGAGCAGTGCCTGCCCGGGCGCGACCCGGAACGTGAGGCCGGCCAGCGCCGGGCGTGCCCGGTTCCGGTACGTCCAGCCGAACCCCTCGGCCACGATCTCCGGCGGGTCGACGACGCCGTGGGACATCGGGCGGCTCAGGCGTCCGACGGGAAGCCCTCGAGGACGCCGGCCTGCCGGAGGGCACGGACCAGCAGCCAGCCACCCAGCCCGGCGATCACGATGCCCGAGGCGACCTCGAGCACAGCCACCGACGCCTGGAACGGGATCCCGTTGGACGCGTAGTACACGGGCAGGTCATGGAGCGCCTCACCGACCCCCGCGATCCCCCCCGCGATGAGCGCCACCGGCAGCCCGAACGACCGGTACAGCGTGAACGCGAAGACGAGTTCGGCCCCGGTCCCCTGGACGAAGCCGGAGAGGACCACGTCCATGCCCCAGACGTTGCCGAGCAGGGCGGACACGATCGCGGCCACCAGCTCGGCGAAGAGCGCCGCCCCGGGCTTGCGCACGATCAGCGTGGCGATGACGGCAGGCATGAGCCAGACGCCGCTGATGACATACTCGAGCGGCTTGAACGCCCCGAACAGGGGCGCCGCGACGTTCCACACGGTGTCCCACGCCCAGAACACCACGCCGAACGCAACGGCAATCACGGCCGTGACCACGATGTCGCGGGTGCGCCAGCGCGTGTCGGGCGGCGTGAGGGCCGTCCCGTAGCGTGCCGCGTTGTCCGTCATCTGCTACTCCTCCCGGGTGTCTCGCGCGCCCGGCTGCACGGCCGACCTGCGCGTGTGGATGACCAGCAATCGGCCGGACCGGCAGCGCACGGAGGCGGCCGGCCCGAGCATCTCGTTCGAGAGGCCGCGCGACGGGCCCATGGGGAGCGTCTCGTCACGCAGCGGGTACCGCAGGCCCTCGGTCACCACCCCGAGAGCGTCGCCTCCCCAGGGGAACAGCGACACGAAGTCGCCCGTCTCGCCCGCCAGGTCGAGCCGGGTCACGGCAACGCCGGGCCCGCCGGGCCCCAGCAGGCGCAGCGTCGAGCGGTCGTCCACGAGCGCCATCTCCACGCCTCGTTGCCGCGCGATGAGGAGCAGGCCGACCGCGGCCAGGGCGTGCTCGATCCTGGGCCCGCCCAGGGCGCCCAGCGCGACCACCCGGTCGGCCCCCCGCTCGATCGCCGCCTCGAGCGCGAGCTCGAGATCGCTCTCATCCTTCTCGGCCGGCACCCTCCGCACCTCGAGGCCGCCCTGTTCCAGGCGCTCGACGAGCGCCGGCTCGGCCGAGTCGAGGTCGCCGACCAGCAGGTCGGGCCGCAGCCCCAGCGCCTCGCACGCCGCCGCGCCCCCGTCGGCCGCGATGACCAGCGCGACGCCGGCGAAGACATCCGCGGGCACCGACGTCCGGGGCGGCACCCGCCCGTTGCCGACCAGCAGCGCCTTCATCGCGCGCCGTGAGCCCCACCGCGCCGGCGCCACGGGCGCGAGATACCGCGCGGGCGCCGCGAGCACGAGCCACCGCGCGGGCGCCGCGGGCACGAGATCCGGCGGCCCTGGCGGGACCCGGGCTCCGATGGCAGAAACACGACGACCTCCGTCTCCCCGGACAGAGGTCGGGCTCGTGGACTCCCTTCGCTGGTACGACCCAGATCAGGTTCCGAGGGTCTGCGGCACGTGCCGCACTCTCAGCACCGGCGTGGTGCTCCCCTGTCCGCTCTTCGGTTGTGCCGTGATGCTACTACCGCACGCCCTGCAGCGGCGTCACGACGGCCGCCACGTCCCGTGCGACCCAGCGGGCGCCGCCGGCCTTCAGGCTGCGCGCCTGCGCCGCCCCGGTGAGCACCCCGAGCGGGAGGGCGCCGGCCCGCTTCGCCATCAGCATGTCGTCGGCGGCGTCGGCGACCAGCACCATGTCGGCCGGGGCGACCCGCAGGTAGCGCGAGGCCATCAGGAGTGGCGCGGGATCGGGCTTCTGGTGCGGGACCTCGTTGCCGTAGACCATGGTCTCGAACACGCCCGACAGCCCGGTCGCCCTGAGCTCGAGTTCCAGCCGCTCCC
>JAJYEB010000291.1:2437-3365 GCA_021790375.1 Chloroflexota bacterium
GCCCGTCGGCACGCAGCCACTCCAGTGCCTCGGCCGCCCCCGGGACCAGGGCGGACACCTCGGTCTCGAAGATCTCCACCCAGCGGCGGTCGATCTGCGGCCACAGCGTCTCGGGGATCCCCAGGCTCTGGTACATGCGCCGCCAGTCGGGCGCGTAGTGCCTGTGGAAGAGCGCGTCGTCGAAGGGCAGGCCGAGCTCGCGGAAGATCTCGCGGTAGGTGGCCTTCGTCCGCCCGATGGAATCGATGAGCGTGCCGTCCCAGTCGAACGCCCAGACCCGGCGCTCGGCCATCGAACGCAGGACGTCACGGGGCGGCCGTCCCCGGCGCAGCAATCGCATCGCTGCATTCTGACAGCGCAGGCCCGGGCCGTGCCGGTGATAGACTCGCCGCCGTGCCCGATCCCCTGGCCCCACCGTCGCAGCGCGTTCTCGACGCCGCAGCCCGCAAGGGCGTGACCATCGAGATCGTCACGTTCCCGGACAGCACGCACACGGCGGAGGACGCGGCACGCGCCGTGGGCGCGGAACTCGGCCAGATCGTCAAGAGCCTGGTCTTCGTGGCGCCTCGCGAGGAGGACGCCGTCGAGCCGTTCATCGTGCTCATCGCGGGGCCGGACCGGGTGGACGTCGCCCGTCTCGCGGCCGTGGTGGGCGAACCCGCCATCAGGCGCGCCACCGCGCGCGAGGCCAACGACCTGACCGGGTACGTCATCGGCGGCATCCCGCCGTTCGGCCACCGGCGCCCGATCCGCGTGGTGATGGACCCGGGCCTCGGACGGCACGAGACCGTCTGGGCGGCGGCCGGAACGCAGAACGCGGTGTTCGCCGTCTCCCCGGCAACGCTGCGGATGCTCTCCAACGCGACGGTCGCGCCGATCGCCGCGGAGGTCGCACGCGAGGTACAGGCCGGACCAGCCGGCGAGCAGG
>JAJYEB010000292.1 GCA_021790375.1 Chloroflexota bacterium
CCGGCCGGGTCATCCTGGACAACGTGCGGGCGGCCGGCTTCGACGCGGCGCGCCTGTACGTGGTCCATCCGGATCGCTCGGAGATCGACGGGGTCGCGTGCGTCCGCAGCATCGCGGAGCTGCCGGAACGCGTGGACCTCTTCATCGTGGCGCTGCCCGCCGAGCAGGTGCCCGCGGTCGTCGAGGAGCTGGTCGAGCGCGACCGGGCGGTGGGCGTCATCGTGATCCCGGGGGGCATGGCGGAGAAGGCCGGCGGCGAGGTCCTGGAGGGTCGCCTGCGGGCGGCAGTCCAGCTGGGTCGCCGGCGGCAGCAGCCGATGGTCGTGAACGGCGGCAACTGCCTCGGCATCGTCTCGCGGCCGGGACGCTACAACACGCTGTTCATCCCGCGGGCCAAGCTGCCGGTGCGTGCCGAGGGTGCATCGAACGTCGCGATCGTCAGCCAGTCGGGCGCGTTCATGATCACTCGGCTCAGCCGGCTCCCCTGGCTCAGCCCGCGCTACTCGATCTCCACGGGCAACCAGGTCGACCTGACCGTCGGCGACTGGGTCCGCCACCTGGCGGACGACCCGGAGGTTCGTACCGTGGCGGTCTACGTGGAGGGCTTCCGGGACGGTGACGGCCTCGCGTTCGCCCGGGCCGTGCGGGAGATCGTCGACGACGGCCGGGACGTCATCTTCTACAAGGCGGGCCGCACGGCCGAGGGCAGGCACGCCACCAGCGGGCACACGGCGTCCATCGCCGGCGACTACGACGTGTGCGAGGCGGTCGTCCGGCAGGCCGGAGGGCTCGTGGCGGGCACCTTCGACGAGTACCTGGGTCTGCTCAGGATCAGCGCCCTGATGGGGCAGCGTGCCTGGCGCGGCCGCCGGGTGGCGGCGATGTCGAACGCCGGGTACGAGGCGGTGGGGATGGCCGACTCGCTCCGCGGGGAGGGCTGGGCCCTGGAGCTCGCGGAGCTCGACCCCCGGACCCGGGCGACCCTGCAGGCGGCGCTCGCGAAGGGCCGCGCCGAATCGCTCGTGGACGTGCGCAACCCCCTCGACCTGACTCCCATGGCGGACGACGAGGTGCACGAGGACGCGCTGCGGGCCTTGCTCGCGGACCCGAACGTCGACCTGGTGCTCTGCTCGACCGTGCCCCTCACCGCGGCGACCGCGACCCTGCCGGGCGAGATTACGTCCGAGGGGAGTCTGCCGAACCGACTCGCGAGGGTGCTCCCGGAAACCGACAAGCCGATCGTCGTCTCCATCGACAGCGGCGCGCTCTACGACCCGATGGCGCAGGCAATCGAGGAGCGGGGCGTGCCGGTGTTCCGTTCCGCGGACGCCGCGCTTCGGGCGATGGGCCGCTACGTCGAGCAGAAGCTGCGCGGGGGCCGGGCAGGGCCACTCGACGGCCCGGATGACGGATCCCCGACCGGCCGAGAGCGAGCGAGGCATGCATGAAGGCACGGCTGATCGGGTTCGGAGCCCTCGAGATCGACGGCCGGCGCTACGACGAGGACGTCGTCATCGAGCGCGGCCAGGTTCGGAAGCGGAAGAAGAAGCCGTCCAGGCCGTACCGCGACACGTACGGGCACACGCCGCTGTCGGCTGCCGAGGCGATTCCCTGGCATGGCCGCCGGCTGATCGTCGGAACCGGAGCGCAGGGCGCCCTGCCCGTCATGCCGGAGGTCGTCGAGGAGGCCCGGCGCCGCGGGATCGAGCTCGTGACGGTCCCGACCGCGGAGGCCTGCGAGCTGATCCGGTCATGCCCGTCCGGGGACGTGAACGCGGTGCTGCACGTGACCTGCTGACGTCGCGTGGTCGGACGCCCCGCCGCACCGGCAATCGACGGCCCGATCGAGGGCACGATGCACGGCCCGATGGACGTTGTGCCCCGGCACGCCCGGTGTTAGAACGGCGCAGGAGGGTGTGGCAGGCATGGTCGGCAGCGTCCCGACCGCTCCGGGGAGGCGCACTGCCATGGCAGGTTCCGCAGCAATCGCCACTTCCCACGTCACCGCAGTCTGGATCGACACGTCGTCCGCGACGATCCTCGGTCTGGGTCCCAACGCCACCGAGCGGCGCCGAATCGATTCCGCCGTCCCGGCGCGTCATCGTTCGACCGGCCAGGTGACCGAGCAGGGCGGTGAGCGTCACGGCGGCAGCGGTCCGCGCTCGGCGCGCGACGGCCACCGGCTGGACCATCTCCGGGCGTTCCTCGAGGAGGTGGAGGCTGCGCTGCCGGGCGAGGATCTCCTGCTCCTCGGCGACGGCGTCGTGGTGGAGCGCCTGGCTCGGTCCGTGCGCGATCACGATCTGGCTCACGGGATCCGCCGGCGGGTCGAGGCGCGACGCCACGCGCCGCTGACCGAGCCGCAGCTCCTGGCGCTGCTGCGGGAGTTCGCCGGGTCGCCGCCGCGACGGTATCGCGTCACCCGCGCGTAGGCCCACCCGGGAACGAACTCATCCGGAACAGGCGCGACGCTCACCCGGGAACAGGCGCGAACTCGCTCCCCGGCGATCGGCACGGTGTGGCCGCCGCGCGAAGCGGCCCATGGCCCGGCTCGGCCCGGCCGCTACAGCCTGCTGGGCCGGTGGTAGCGCTCCATCACCTCGGCCAGCTTCGCGCGTGCTTCGGCGAGCTCGGGGCGATCGCCGACGACGACGGCGTCCGGGCCCCAGCGACTGACCTGGCTCATGGCCGTCAGCAGCGCGTTGTGCATGATCCGACGGGAGCCACCCCCGTCCACCACGCCCAGGACGAGGTACCGGCGCAGCAGGTCGAACGGTACGGTCCAGCGGCCGATCCTGGCCAGGTCTCCCTGGCGCAGCCCTTCCAGGTACTCCTCGTCGCCGACCGGACGCCGCTCGTGCTCGGCGAGGTGACGCACGAGGTCGACGCGAGCGCCGCCCATGAGCGATTCGAAGCGGCCGTCGTCGGCCGACGTCTGGTAGCAGACGGGGCAGGAGGGTGAGCGGAACGGACGGGGTGCCGATCCGTACGGGAGCCCGCAGCGGCGGCAGAACGAGCCGCCGGACGGCGGGGCGGGGACCCCGCACTCGAGGCACACGCGCCCGGAGTCCTCGCGCTCGACCGGGGCGGCCCGCCGCAGGACGTTCACCGGCCGTGCACCGGCGGTCGCCCGGCCCCGCTGCCGGATTCGTCCTGCCGGTCGTCCCGCTGTGTGCCCTTCCGCATCTCGCCACCCACGCTGTGCCGTGCACCGCACACGGTGATTGCCCGGCCTTCGGGCACCCGGGCACCAGGCCGGGGGACGCGACGACCGTCGATACGGTCCCGCGTGGCCTGCGTCGCGGCCACCACCCGTTCGTCACGGGCGCCGGCGCAGATCGTCAGGTCCCGTCG
>JAJYEB010000293.1 GCA_021790375.1 Chloroflexota bacterium
CGCTGGGAGTAGGCGCGACCGCGGAAGCCGGTTCCAGGACGCCGCTTGACCTTCAAGTGGCTCGAAGGTGTACGGTCGGCCGGTGAGAGTCTCGGAGCTCGCCAGGAAGGCGGGCGTGGAGCCGTCCGCCGTGCGCTACTACGAGTCGGCCGGCGTGCTCCCGCCGGCCCCGCGGGCCGCCAACGGGTATCGCAGGTACGGCGAGGCGGACCTCGCCAGGCTGAGGCTCGTGGTCGCGCTGCGTCGGCTCGGCCTCGCGCCGGAGCGAGCCGGACGCGTCGCCGCGCTGTGCATCGAGCGGGCGGTGCCGGACGCGACCCTGATCCCGCTCATCGCGGAGCAGCGCGCAGCGGTGGCGCGCAGCCGCGCCGATCTCGACCGGCTGGACGCAGAGCTGACCGACCTGGAATCGATCGTCTCCGCGGCGGGCCGCGCCCGGGACAGCATGGAGGAACGCGCCATGTCCGACCGCCCCATCCGCGTGCTGTTCGTGTGCACCGGGAACTCCGCGCGCAGCCAGATGGCCGAGGCGATGCTCGGCGCGTACGGCGGCCCGGACTTCCAGGTCTTCTCCGCGGGCACCGAGCCGCGCGGTGTCCACCCTCTCGCCGTGCGCGTGCTGGCCGCGGTGGGGATCGACTGGTCGGCCGCCCGGTCCAAGTCGGTCTCGGAGTTCCTCGATCAGCCGTTCGACTACGTGATCACCGTCTGCGACCGGGCGCGACAGGTCTGCCCGGTGTTCCCCGGCGAGCACAATTCCCTGCACTGGGGGCTCGAGGATCCGGCCGAGGTCCAGGGCTCGGACGACGAGCGTCTTGCCGCGTTCCAGCGGACGCAGGTCGAGCTGTCGAACCGGCTGCGGCCGTTCATCGAGCTCGCACGCCGGGCGAAGTCGGGCGCCGGGACCTGACGACCGGAGGGGGCGGGCGCGGGGCCCGCGGTCAGTCCTCGGCGAGGCGTGCTCGTCCGCGCTCGTCGACCTCCACGAACCCCTCGCCGGCGAGGGCGGCGAGCACCTCCCGGACCGCCGCGTGACCGTGCGTGCCCCGTTCGCCCTCGATCGGCGCCCACGCTCCTGCGGGCTGGTCGCGCAGCTCGCGCAGCAGCTGGCCGCGGAGCCAGCGTCGCGTCTGCGGGAACGGGGTCCCGGATTCCGCCCGCCGTCGTCCACGCGACGGGCGGGCCGCGGGCGCGCCGGGTGCAGTCGTAGCGATCGCGCCGGGTTCGAGGGCGGCGAGGGTGCCAGGTTCGAACGCCGCGGGCGCGCCACGTTCGATGGCCCCGCCCTCGGACCGGGCGTGCCACGCGCACCAGGGATGCACGGGGCACGTGTCACAGTCGGGGTCGCGGGGGCGGCAGACGGTCGCCGCGACGTCCATCAGGGCGTCAGCGACGTCACCGGGGTGCGCGGCGGGAACCGCGCCGGCGGACGTGTCCCTCGGCCCGCGCAATCTGGATGGCGCGTCGGATGAGATGGCGCCCGATGAGACGGCAGCATCCGCCGTGTCGCGCGCATGCCACGCAGGCAGCGCGCCGGCGATGGCGTCGCCGAACGCCTGCATCGCCGCGGGCCGAACGGTGCCCATCAGCCTGCCCAAGACGCGGCGGACATTCACGTCGATGGGCATGACCGCGAGGCCGTGGGCCCGAGCGGCGATGGCACGGGCCGTGTAGGGGCCGATCCCCGGCAGGGCGACGAGGTATGCGAGGTCGGCCGGCACGCGGCCGTCGTGGCGGTCCACGATCGCGCGTGCCGCTTCGCGCAGGGCAAGGGCGCGCCTGTTGTAGCCCAGCCCGGCCCAGGCCCGTACGACGTCCCCGGTCGATGCCCGGGCGAGGGACTCCGGGGCCGGATACCGCTCGCAGAACGCCTCCGCCCTGGCGAGGGAGCGCGCGATCTGGGTCTGCTGGGACATCACCTCGATGACGAGCACGCGCCAGGGCTCCCGGGCCTCCCGACCGGGAAGCGATCGCCGGTGACCGGCATACCAGCGCAGGACGGCGGCCCGCAGCTCGGCAGGGTCGCCGGGAACCGCCGGGGCGCCGGGCTCGCGAGCCGGAGGGCCCTGCAGCAGCAGCGCCTGAACGGGCACATCCCCCGCGGGCGCTCCGGGGCGCCGGGCACGCCCGGACGCCATGGTGGACGGGAGCGGGTTGCCGGGGCGCTGGCGGGGCACGGCATCGAGGGTACCCGTTCCGCGCCGATCCCGGTCGCGGCCGCCTGCCGCCCGGACCCGATGGCCGATGGACCGATGACCCGGTGGCCAGCGGCGTGGGCCTGCCCTGGGGCATCATGTCCGACGTGGATCAGCTGCATCGGACCGTCGCCTACGCGGCGGTGGCGGGGACGTTGCTCGCGCTCGGATGGACGGTGGCCGTCCTGGTCACGGGGCGGGGAGGGGGACAGCGGCTCGAGGCCCTGCAGTCGGCGGTGGTGGGCATCGTCGCGATCGGGGCCGTGGTGGGTCTCGTCCTGTTGTTGACCGGCCACGCACCGAACGACCCGATCCACCTCCTGTACGGTTTCCTGGTCGTGGCCGCGATCCCCTTCGCCAGGTCCTTCGGCCCGCGGGTCTCGCCCCGTGGGCGCGTCGTGCTCGGCCTGGTGGGCCTGGTGGCGGTTGGACTCTTCCTGCTCCGGCTCTTCATGACCGGCTGACGCCCGGGACGGTCGGGGAACGTACCGCAGCGCCGCGCACGTACCGCCGGACTACCGTGGTCGGCGCCAATTGCCTCACCTGCACCTCGCGCGCCGTTCGGGGATGATGGCGGGGTCCGTACGCAACCTAGGGGGTCACCATGAAGATCGCGATCCTGGGCACGGGGAACGTGGGCAGGGCGCTGGCGCGTTCGACGACGCGCGCCGGCCACGACGTCGTGCTGAGCTCCTCGAACCCCGCGGCGGCCCAGGGCGTGGCCGCGGCCATCGGCGCCCGCGTGGCGGCAACCAACGCGGAGGCCGTCAGCAGTGCCGAGGTCGTGATCCTCGCCGTTCCCACCGCCGTGGTCGCCGACGTCGTGTCCGACCTCCGCTCTGCACTGGACGGCCGGATCGTGGTCGACGTCACCAACCGCCCCACGCCCGACCCCGACGGGAAGCGAACCTCGTCGATCGCGGAGGAGCTGCAGGCACTGGCCCCGCAGGCACGGGTCGTGAAGGCGTTCAACACCGCCTTCGCCGCCCGCCAGGAGGAGCCGAGCATCGGCGACATGCAGGCCGACGCCTACGTCGCGGCCGACGACGAGGACGCCAAGCGGCAGATCCTCCGGCTGGCCGAATCGATCGGCTTCCGGCCCATCGATGTCGGTCCGCTGGCGCAGGCCCGGACGCTCGAGG
>JAJYEB010000294.1 GCA_021790375.1 Chloroflexota bacterium
TACTGGCGCTGGATGCCGGAGGCAGCGCGGTGGGACGCGCCCGTCCTCGGCCTTGGCGGCCCGACTGGGCTTGGACCAACACGGCGTACCAGGTCGACGGGTACACCATCCGGGAGCTTACCGACGCCCTGGGCCCGACGTTCGCCTCGTTCGCGCCGGGGTCCGCGGTGAGCGACGGTGACCCGTCCTGGGAGCTCGTCGCGAACACACTGATCGCCCAGGACGGCTTCGACATGACCGACCGCTACGACCTGTTCGGCTCATGGTCCGGATGAAGGGCCGCGCCTTCAGGGCGCGTGCCCACGGTGCGGGAGCGATGTCGCCCGGGCCGGTCGGCATCCTGCCCGCCCCACAGACGATGGACCAGCACGGCTGACCGGTCGCCGACGCCCGGTGCGTCCCATGGCGCGCGTTTCGGCGCCGAGGTTCCGCTGCCACACGGCCGCCATCCGGCACTGGGCACCCCGCGTACGATGGCGCTGAACGCCGGGGGGTGACGGGGGGCCGGAGGGATCCCGCGTCCGGCGGGGTTGGGTGGGGCGCCCATGAGCATCGATCCGGTCGACGGGCCACTGGTCGAGGCGGCCTCGCGCGACGAGTTCGGCCGTCCCACCCGATTTCTCGGCTGGGGGCGCCTGCTCGCCGTCACCGCCTACTGGCTGGCGCTCACGGGCCTGTGGGGCGCGTTCGGGGCGATCCTGTACCCCGAGCTGGTGCACCGGGTGCTGGGGGCCACCAACCCCCTGGCCGGCACGGCGGTTGCCGGCCTGACGGCCATCACCGTCGTGGTCCCCATGATCCTGCAGCCGACGATCGGGGCCATCAGCGATCACACGCGCACCAGGCTCGGCAGACGGAAGCCGTACATCATCGTCGGGACGGCCTTCGACCTCGTCTTCCTCGTGATCGCAGCATGGGCCTTCTCGCTGCCGAGCTACCCCGCATTCCTGGTCGCGGTGCTCCTTCTCCAGTTCAGCAGCAATTTCGCGCAGGGCCCGTTCCAGGGCTACCTGCCCGACCTCGTCCCCTCGCCGCAGGTGGGCGTGGCGTCCGGGCTGATGGGCATCGCCTCCCTCGCCGGGAACCTCGGCGGTGCCGGGATCGCGGTGCTGTTCGTGCGGCTGCTGCACTGGGATCCCGGCGTCTTCATCACCGTGGGGCTGGTCGAGGTGACGGCCATGCTCGTCACGGCGATCTGGGTGCCCGACAGCCCGGGTCCACCGACCGACCTGACGCTTCCGCAGCGGGCACGGGCGGCGTGGGGCACCGACCTGCTCCGCGAGCGCGCCTACGTGTGGCTGCTGGCGAGCCGCCTCTTCATCCTGATGGCCGGGAGCACCCTGGCCAACATGGGCGTGCTGTTCCTGGTCAACGCCCTCGGATTCCCCACCGAGGATGCCGAATCCCGGATGCTGCCCGTGATGCTGGCGCTGGGCGTCTCGGCAGCGATCGCCACGCTCCCGGCCGGCATCCTCTCCACGCGGGTCGGCCGGAAGCCGGTCATCTACGCCGGCGTGGCCCTGGGGATCGCGGGTGCGCTGGGGATCACGGCTGCGGCGGAGTACTGGATGGTGGTGCTGCTCGTGGTGCCGGTGGGTGTCTGCCTGGGCGCCTTCCAGTCGGTGGACTGGGCCCTCATGACCGACATCATCCCGAAGGCCGAATCCGGCCGCTACATGGGGATCAGCAACGTCGTGACGGCCGGCAACCAGGGGACGGCCGTGATCGCCGCGGCGGCCGTGCAGCTCGGCGTCACGCTGGCGCTCGGCGCGAACGCCGGGTACCGCGCGATGATCCTGCTGATGGTCGCCGAGTTCCTCGTCGGGGCCTGGGCGCTGACTCACGTCCCCGAACCGTCGGGCCGTCGCGCGGCAGCCCGGCGGATCCCCGCCGGCGCCGCGGCCTGACCGTGCCTCCCGACAGGACCCCCGGGGAGTCGTTCGTCCCATCCCGGGTTCGCGCGCTTCGCTCCGCGGTCCGCTACGGGGTGACCCGCCTCGCCATCGGCGCCATCGCGCGGGGGTACGTGCGGCTCCGCGTCGAGGGAATGGAACGACTCCCGCATGGGCCGTACCTGCTGTGCTTCAGCCACCAGAACTGGACCGACCCTTTCCTGCTGCTCGCCGTGCTCCCCTGGCGGCCGCGCGTCTACTTCTTCGGGCCGAGGGAGGAGGACATGCACCGCGGATGGCGGAATCGCCTCATGCGGTGGACCGGCACGCCGGTCCCGTACCGGCCGGCCAAGGACGACCTCCTTGGCGCCGCCCGCCGGGTCCAGGCCCTGTTCCGTGCCGGGAACCTGCTGGCGATCGCGGGCGAGGGACGGATCCATGCCGGTGAGACGGAGCTCCTGCCGCTGAACGAGGGAGCCGCGTTCTTCGCGCTGCGATCGGGTGTGCCGATCGTGCCGTGCGCCATCAACGGGACGAGCTGGCTGTGCCTGGGGCGTACCGTCCGCGTGAGGTTCGGGCGACCGATCGCCGTCGAGGGCCGGCCGACGCAGGGCGCGGTCCGGGCACTCACCGCGCGGCTCTGGACCGAACTGCACGAGCTCTGCCAGGGCTATCCGGACCCGCCGCCGCCAGGCCGGTTCGGGCGATGGTTCACGGAGGCCTTCAACGAGTGGCCCGAGGGTGCTCGGCCGGGGCTGGAGGTGCCGCCGGACGCACGCGACGGCGCGGCAGCCGGGTGACGCGAGCGGGCGGTGATCGTGCCGCGGGCGGGGCTTGCGCCGCGGGCGGGGCTTGGGCCCGCGCTCCTCCGACAGCCGGACAACGCCACTGTACTTGAGGCCGAATGCACCTGTCGCGCCGGGGTGCGCAATGCACGCGGCGGGGATCGGGGACCGGCCGGACGGGACGATCGCGTCCCTCGTCCCCCTTGCGGCGGCGGGGGACGGCGCCGCCTTCGCGCGCATCGTGGCCGCCTGCCACGCCGACATGGCCCGAGTGGCCTACGTGATCTGCGGCGGGGATCGGGAGGTCGCACAGGACGCGCTGCAGTCGACCTGGACCATCGCCTGGAGTCGATTGCGCACGCTGCGGGATCCGCAGCGCATCTGCTCGTGGCTGATGTCGGTCACCGCGAGTGAGGCCCGCCAGCTGATGCACGATCAAGGGCACGCCGCCGCGGTCCGTCTCGAGTTCGCGGTGGAGGGCATGGCCATCCCCGACCCCGCCGGACCCGCCGATGCCGTGGACGTGGCGACCGTGCTGCGTCGCCTCTCGCCTGAGGATCGGACGCTCGTCGCCCTCCACTACGCGGTCGGGTACGACGCCCGTGAGATCGGCGCCGTCCTCGGCATGCCCGCCTCGAGGGT
>JAJYEB010000295.1 GCA_021790375.1 Chloroflexota bacterium
CGGTCCGGCGTGGCGCGCGCGGGCGGATCCCCGGTCCAGCCCGAGACCCTGCCCGATGTCGAACCGTAGCTTCACCGCGTCTTCATCGCCTCTTGACGCAGGAGGCATACACTCTGAGTCGGCCCGACGGCCGAAGATCAAGGAGATACCTTCCGTGTTCAACACGAACCGCAACGACCCCAACCGGTACGAGGCACCCGACGACGCGCAGCGCGGGCCGGTCGGCTACGGCTGGGACCCCCGCGCCCTGACCGCCCGTCCGGTCGCCGGCGTGCGGGAGGGCTTCCTGACCGCCAGCTTCGTCTGGATGTTCCTCGCGCTGCTGGTGAGCGCCGCGACCGCCTTCATGACGCTTGCGAACCAGAGCGCGCTCCAGCTGGTCGCCAACGACTTCTTCCTGCTGATCATCGCGGAGTTCGCGATGGTCATCGGGCTCAGCGCCGCGATCAACCGGCTGAACTCGACCGTGGCGCTGCTGATGCTCTTCGTCTACGCGGCGCTCAACGGCGCGATGTTCGCGATCATCCTCGAGGTCTACAACATCGGCTCGGTCACCTCCGCGTTCGTCGGAGCCGCGGCCATCTTCGGGGCCGCCGCGCTCTACGGGTACGTGACCGGGCGCGACCTCACCAGCCTGGGCGGACTGCTGTTCGCCGGCCTGATCGGGATCGTGGTCGCGTCGCTCGCGAACATGTTCATCGGGGGTTCCGGACTCAGCTTCGTGATCGGCATCGTGGGCACGCTGCTGTTCACCGGCCTGACCGCGTTCGACGTGCAGCGCATCAAGAACGGCCGCATGGCCTGGGTCCAGAACCGCGAGAACGCCTCGGTGCTCGGGGCGCTCGCCCTGTACCTGGATTTCGTGAACCTGTTCCTGATGCTGCTCCGGGTGACCGGCGGGGGCGGACGCCGGTAGTCCATCTGCGTCGGCTCATCGAGGTCTCCGGAAGAACGCGGCGAGCCGATCGGCAGCCCGATCGTGCTTGTCGGAGGCAGCGCGATGGCGGCGTACGGCATCCGTGCGGAGTCCCGCGACGTCGACTTGTACACGGCCGCAATCGGCGAGGGCTCCGTGGCGCAGGTCGAGGCGGAGTTTCGCGTGCGCTATGGGCCCGACTTCCGGCTTGACGTGACCACGGTCGAGAACATCTGGGGCTTGGTCATGATCCGCGATCTCGACCGGGCGCCTCTCGTCAGCGAGATCGAGACTCCCCCCGGAACGAGCCACGCCGTCCGCGCGCTCGCCGTCGAGGACCTGTACATCCTCAAGGTGGCGTCGGGCCGACAGCGTGACGCTGACGATCTGCCGCTCATCGCGCCGCATACCAGCGCGGACGCGATCATCGCCCGCTTCAACGGGCTTCTCTCGGGGGTCGGGGACCGCGCCGCGATCCCGGGCATCGCGGACGCACTGGTTGCGCGCCTTCTCGCGAACTACGGACTCCCCGCCGCGCGCATCATCGACGCGCTCGCCGTGAACGGCGAGTTGAAGCAGGATCTTCGCGAGGCGCACCATGCGGCGTGAGGAGATCGAGCAGGCGATCCAGGACGAGGATCAGACGCTCGCCCAGGTGGCCGGGCTCCTGCGATCGCGGGTGCCCTGGGCCCGCTGGCCGCTGCCCGTGCGCCGCGCGCTCGAGATCGCCCTGGACGAGCCGGTCACCTCCGAAACGTCGGCGTGGCAGGCCCGCGTCCTGCGTCGCCACCTGTTCGGACCTGACACGTGGGGTTCTCCGTTTCCCGCGGCCGAGCTCCCGACGTGGATCGAGATCCGCCGCGCGGAGCGCCTGCGCGCCGACCTGCCCCGCCTCGTGTCGCTTCGGGCAGGCGCCTATCTTGCCACCCGCAGTTCCACTCCCTGAGCGGCCGTCCCCGTCGCCGCTACCATGGCCCGGTCGGGTGGATGAGCGTCGGAGGACGGCATGGAGCGAGTCGGGTTCGTGGGCCTCGGGACGATGGGAGCGGCAATGGCGGCCAACCTCGTCCGGGCGGGGTACCCGCTGCACGTCTGGAACCGCACCCAAGGCAAGGCCGGGCCGCTCGTCGACATGGGGGCGATCGAGGCCGGCAGCCCGCGCGAGGTGGCGGCCGCGGCCGACATCGTCGTGGTCTGCGTGTCCGACACGCCCGACGTGGAGGCGGTCCTGTTCGGCACGGACGGGATCTCCGCCGGGGCCGCCCCGGGAACGCTGATCGTCGATTGCTCGACGATCAGCCCGAGCGCCACGCGCAGTTTCGCCGCGCGGCTCGGTGACCGGAGCATCGCGATGGTCGACGCGCCCGTGTCGGGTGGCTCCGAGGGCGCGCTGCACGCCACCCTGACCATCATGGTCGGCGGGGAGCGCGCGGACGTCGAGCGGGCCCATGCAGTGCTTGCCGCCATGGGGCGCACCATCACCCACATGGGCCCCATCGGCGCCGGCCAGGCCACCAAGGCCGTGAACCAGGTGATCATCTGCGGCTCGTACCTCGGCGTGGCGGAGGGGATCGTGCTGGCGATGAAGGCCGGCCTGGACCCGGACACGGTGGTCAGCGCGCTCAGCGGCGGCGCGGCGCAGTCATGGGTGCTCGCCAACCGGAGCGGCCGGATGGTGGAGGATCGCTACCCGCTCGGCTTCAAGGTGACGCTGCACCGCAAGGACCTCGCGATCGCCCTCGACCTGGCCCGCGAGGCCGGCGTCTCGCTGCCCGTGGCGGGCATGGCCGCGCAGCTCGAGAACGGCCTCATCGCGGGCGGGCACGGCGACGAGGACATGTCCGCCCTGGCGCGATCGATCCGGGACCTGTCCGGGATGTGACCGGGGCGCCTCCCGGCCGCTCGCATCCCCTTACGGCGTCGTCACCGTCTTCCAGGAACCCCGCAGGCCCACCGCGTCCCTGGCCCTCACGCGGACCGTGACCTTCGCGCCCTCCGGTGCACCGACGCGGACGGTGGTGCCGGTCACTGGACGAAGGAGCTGGTGCCAGTATCCCGCCCCGATGCGGTACTGGTACATGTACTGCGTCACGCCCGAGAGGTCGGTCGCGTTGAACCGGGTCACCCACTTCGCGGCGGATGCCGACCAGGCCAGCGTCAGCGTCGTCATCACCGGCCCGTGCCGGTCCAGCGCCACGTCGACCGGTCGGATCGTCGAGACGGCGCCCGAGGCGTCGCGCACCTGCACGTACACCGTGCGCAGCCCGTCCGGCCCGGTCGCCAGCGTCCACGGGATCGTCGCCGTGGGGCGCCGCCACCCGGACCACGCCGTGCCGTCGTTCGACAGCCGCACGCCGGTCACCGCGTGCCCCGCCGACTTCCAGCCGAT
>JAJYEB010000296.1 GCA_021790375.1 Chloroflexota bacterium
CAACAAGAAGCAGGACCTGGTCGAGTGGGCGCGCTACAACCAGAAGCTGCTTGCCCAGCACGACCTGTTCGCCACGGGGACCACCGGCGCGCTGCTCGAGCGCGAGCTCGAGATCCCGGTGACCAAGCTTCAGTCGGGCCCGCTGGGCGGCGACCTCCAGGTCGGCGCGATGATCGCCGACGGGACGATCGACTTCCTGGTGTTCTTCTGGGATCCCCTCGAACCGCAGCCGCACGACCCGGATGTGAAGGCGCTCCTGCGGATCGCGGTGGTGTGGAACATCCCGGTCGCCTGCAACCGCGCCACGGCCGACTTCATGATCTCGTCGCCGTTGATGTCGGATGGGTACGAGCGGCATCTCCCGGACTACACGGAGCACCTCACCCGCGACATCCACGCCGGCAGCGCCCCCTGACCGGCGGCACGGGTGGTCCGTCCCGCGTGGCGGAACACGTCGGCCGGCGGAAGGTCGATCCCGCCCGACAATGGCGGCGGTTCCGCCAGCCCTGAGCGGTCGAAGGTCGATGCCTGCCGGCTGGCCAGCGCCGGGCCGGCGCGACCGCTGAGCAGACGGAGGCAACCGGTGACGACCACGGACGACGGCTGGAACCGTTACGGCCGGGCCCTCACCTCGGCGATGGCCGAGGTGCTCGAGGAGGTCCCCGAGGAGGTGCGACCGCATGCCCTCGAGACGGCGGACTACTGGCTGAGCGTGGGGCTCGCCATCGGCCTCGAGCATCCCGCCTCCGCCCGACGCCTGCTGGCCCTGATCGAGGCCGAGGAGGTTGAGCGCGCGGCGCTGGCCGAGGACGCCGCGGCGTTCCTGCGGGAGGCGCTGGCGTGAGGCGGCGGGGCCTGGTGTCCACCCTCTACCGGACCGCCAGGCTCGCCAACGACGTCTCGACGCTGGCGTCGGGCAACCCGCACCGCATCGCGCGCCGGGCGAAGAACAAGATCGTGGGCCGCGCGCTCGGCCGCGCGGGCCTGTGGCGGATGCTCTGGCGGTGACCCTGAGGCTGGCGGCGTCCCTGGACCGCTACGCAGCGACGCCGGCCGCAGGGGCTGCCGCAGGCTAGTCGCCCACCTCCGCGCGCACCGGCACCAGGGTGCCTTCCGCGACGTGCTCATGCGCGGCATGCGTGGTGCGGAGCGGCAGCTCGTGGAGGAACACCGCCGCGGCGCTGGCGATGACCGCGGCTCCCACGCCGATCCACATCGAGTTCCCGAGCGCGATCGAGAACGCCTGGTGGAAACCGTCGAGGAAGATGGGCTGCAGCTGCGCCGGGATCTGGGTCAGGAACTGCGTGGCGCTGCTGGTTCCCACCGAGGTGAGCTCCTGGCCGATGTTGAACCCCGCCGGCGCAGCCTGGGGTACGTACGCCGCCGGCGCTCCCGCGGCGATGATCTGGCTGCGCAGCAGGCCCCAGGTCAGGTTGTTCTCGAACAGGGTGAAGGCCACGGTGAGCCCCACCGAGGTGCCGATCTGGCGCATCAGTGTGAGGTCGCTCGTGGCGGTCCCGAGCAGTTTGAAGGGCACGGCGTTCTGCACGATCAGGGTGAAGACGGCCATCATCGGGCCCACCCCGATGCCGGCCACGACCATCCACAGCCACAGCGTGGGTGTGGGGGTGTCGGCGCGGAGGTTCGTGAACAGGGCGAGCCCGACGGCGACCAGCGCCATGGATCCCACCAGCAGCCACTTGTAGTGGCCCGTGCGGCTGACGATCAGGCCGGAGACCACCGAGCTCGCGATGAGCCCGAGCAGGAACGGGAAGAGGTCGTAGCCCGAGGCGGTCGAGCTGGCGTTCTGCACGACCTGGAACCAGAGCGGCAGGAAGATGATCGCCGTCGCGAAACCGAACGAGGCGAGGAACGACGCGATCGCGGAGACCGTGAACGTCCGGTTGTGGAACAGGTCGAGCGGGATCACCGGGTCCTCGGCGCGGGTCTCGGCCACGATGAACGCGGCCAGGAAGACGATGCCCATGGCGAAGCCGCCGATGACGCCCGGCGCGGTCCAGTCGCCGTTCTCCGCGATGGTCAGCGCGATCAGCACCGGGACGATGGCGAGCGTGAGGGTCACGACGCCGGGCAGGTCGAGGTTGAATCGGCTGCCCTCGCGCTTGACGGTCGGGAGCAGGCGCCAGATGAAGTAGAGGGAGACCAGCCCGATCGGCAGGTTGACGTAGAAGACCCAGTGCCAGCTGATGTGGTCGGTCAGGAACCCGCCCAGGAACGGTCCCACCAGGAACGCGATCCCGAACACGGCCCCGAAGAGCCCCTGGTACTTGCCCCGTTCGGCCGGTGTGAACAGGTCGCCGATCACCGCCAGCGAGATCGGGAAGAGCGCCCCGGCGCCCAGGCCCTGGATCGAGCGGAAGAGGATCAGCTGCCACATGGTCTGGCTCAGGCCCGAGAGTGCCGAGCCGGCCAGGAACAGCACGATGCCGGCCATCAGCAGCGGCCGTCGCCCGTACAGGTCCGAGAGCTTGCCGTAGATCGGGATGGTGACCGTGCTGGTGAGCAGGTAGGCGGTCACGACCCAGGTGTACAGGTCGGCGCCCTTCAGGTCCGTGGCGATGGTGGGCAGCACCGGTCCGACGATGGTCTGGTCGAGCGCGCTCAGGAACAGCCCGAGGAGGACTGCGAAGAGGATCTCGAAGCGGGCGCGGGGATTGACCTCGATTGCCGGGTGGGCGGCGCCGGAGGTTACCGGCAGGCTCTCCATGAAGCTTGTCTCCTGGGTGATGAGGTTGGCGCTCGCCGGACCGGCCGGGCGCGCAGCGGGGGCTACGCGCGAAGCGGGACGACTGGGGCGGCGAGGCGAGGCGAGACCTGGTCCGACTCGTCCTCGACGAGCCGGCCTTCTGCGCGGAGCTTCTCCGCGGTGGTGAGGAAGTCACGAATGGCACGCACGAAGTCCGCGCGTCCCTGGTCGGTCATGGCGGCCAGCACCTGCCGCAGCTGCTCGGCCCGCATGAACTCGCGGTCCTCGAGCACCCGGCGGCCGGTATCGGTCGCGGTGACGAACACGACCCGCCGGTCCGTCTCGTCATGGGTGCGGCGCACGAGGCCGCGCTCCTCCATGCGGGACACGATCCCGGTGGCGTTCGAGACGGCGACCTCGAGGATGTCGGCCAGCCGGCTCATGGCGAGCGGCCCGCTGGCCTCGAGGACCATGAGCACGTGCAGTGCGGTCATGCTGATGTCCTGCCGGCACCAGCGGCGGACGTGGGACGCCCGTTCCCGGGCGACCAGCGCCAGGAGCTCGCTGACGGCGGCGTCGGTGTGCGTGCCGGTAG
>JAJYEB010000297.1 GCA_021790375.1 Chloroflexota bacterium
TACCTGGGCGCGGTCCTCGCCGCCGAGGAGGCGATCACGGGCGGCCCGATCGCGTACCGCGACCTTGACGGAGAGCCGTTCTGATGAGCGAGCGCGCACCCTGGCAGGCCCACTTCGGCTTCACCCGCACCCCCTTCGGCAAGAGCCTCGCACCGTCCGAGCTGTTCACGAGGGGTCCCCACGAGGAGGCCGTGGCGCGCATCCGCCACTGCATCGCGGAGGCCGCCCTCGGGGTCATCACGGGCGAGGTGGGGACCGGCAAGACGGTGGCCGCGCGGGCAGCCCGCGCGACCCTCGATCCGTCGCGCCACGCCCTCATCTACATCGCCAACCCGGCCTTCGGGACGCGGGGGCTCTATGTCAGCGTGGTCCGGGCCCTCGGGGGGACGCCGCGCTTCCACAAGGCCGAGGTGATGGCCCAGACCTCCGAGCTGCTCGAGGCGGAGGAGGCCGAGCGCCATCGGCGGGTCGTCATCGTGGTCGACGAGGCCCACCTCCTCACCCCCGAGCAGCTCGAAGAGCTCCGGCTGCTGACCAACTCCGACATGGACAGCCGCAGCCCGTTCGCGGGGATCCTGCTCGGGCAGCCCAGCCTCGCCCGGCAGCTGCGCCTCGGGGTGTTCGCCGCGCTCGACCAGCGCATCGCGGTGCGCTACCACATCGGGCCGATGGACCTTGGCGACTCAACGGCCTACCTGCGCCACCACCTGGCGCTCGCCGGACGGAGCGACCAGCTCTTCGCCGACGATGCGATCGTGCGGCTCCACCGCCAGTCCAACGGGATCCCCCGCGCCCTCAACAACGCCGCGGTCGCCGCGCTCATCGCCGCGGCCTCAGACGGCAAGGAGATCGTCGACGACGCCTGCGCCAAGAAAGCCGTCGCCGAGCTCACCCGCGATCAGTGAGGATCAGGCGGCGGCATCTCCATCCAGCGCTGCCGTCGCATCCCCAGCCAATCCTGCCGGATCGTCACCGAATAGCGTGGCCGGCAACAACCCTCAATCGAGTCGCTCGCCCCTCGCGACGCAACCTGGTCCCGAGCGGACTTCGACGGGCTCTTGCGGCCGTAGCCCCAGATCCGGCGGGGCCCGAGATCCTCGTAGGGCAGGACCACCCTGTTGATCACGCGCGGATCATACCGAGCCTGTGATGTTCATACAACAGACGTCCGACTCCTGGCCCCACAGGTTCGGGGCGACCGGGGTGGGCTCGGGGCCGAGCCGCAGGTCGAAGGAATCGGCGAGGCTGTGCGCCGCGTCGGTGGAGAGGACGATCGTGCGATAGCCGCGTGCCGCAGCCAGGAGCCCCGTCGCGGCCGCGACGCTGGTCTTGCCGACGCCGCCCTTTCCCGTGTAGACGATGATGCGCGCCATGCCGCCTCCAGGTGGTCGGGATGATCGTACCTCGGGCGGAGTGCGAGGCCCCTCCCGACGATCTCGCGGCCACCGCACGCTCGCGGGCGGTCGGCCGGGTCACGGCGAGGCGCAGATCCCGCGAGGCAGCCGGGCGGCCACCGGCCAGGCGGCCACCGGCCACGCGGCTGCCGGCCGGGCAGGCGGCGGCCGGCTATCCCGCCAGCGCGGCCCCCTCCACGCACACCGCGACCGCACCCAGCCTCGCGAGTCGGCGGAACGTGGCCCGGCGGTGCACCGTCCACGCCGCCACCTCCAGGCCCAGCGCCCGGGCCCGGTCCATGCCGGGCGCGTCGACGGCCGTCCACCGGGCGGCCACGCCGGCGCAGCCGAGCCGCCTGGCGAGGTCCAGCGTCGAAGGCAGGAGGTCCTCGGCATTGAGCCAGCAGCGCCAGGTCGGGGCGGTGGCGCGCACCCATGCCAGCGCCGGCGCATCGAACGACGAGACCACTGCGCCCGCGAGGTCGGGCCCGCGCGCGGCCCGCAGCGCATCGACGAACGGCGTCCCCAGGTCCTCCTTGAGCTCGATGTCGAGGAACGCCGTGGGCGGCACCACGGCCAGCGCCGCCGCGAGGGTCGGCACGCCCACCGCCGCGAGATCGGAGGCGGACCACTCGGCCGCCCGGGCCGCGTGGCCCTGGACGCGCTCGAGCGTCGCGTCGTGCAGCACGATCGGCGTCCCCTCGCGCGAGGCGCGCACGTCGAACTCCAGGCCATCGCAGCCCGGGACCTCGAGGGCGGCGAGGAAGGCGGCCAGCGTGTTCTCGGGCGCGCGGCGATGATCACCACGGTGTGCGAGCCGCAGGGGCGCCGTGCTCGCGGCAGCATCCCGTCGGGAGGAGCCCTGCCCGGTGGGGTAGGCGGGATCGCATCCATCGGCTCTGGCCCGCGCCCCGGCGCACCGGCGAACCTGTGCCGGTACCAGCATCCCCTGCTGGACGGGCGCGCGAGGCGGCCGAGGGCCGGCGACGGGAAGACCGTCGGTCCCTCGGCTGTCTTGCTGCCGGGGCGTGGCGAGGTTGACGATGCGCCGACGCTACCGGGCCCGCGGTGGCAGCGTCAAGCCGGGCCGGGTCCCCGGCGGCACTCCCGGGCCGGGCAGAGCGCGGCCCAGTGAGCCGGGCGCAGCGCGGCCCAGCAAGCGGGGCACCGCGCGGGGCAGGCCGGGCAGGCCGGTGCGCCTCTCCACCACGCCGTCCAATCCCGAGTTGAGGGGTCGGATATCCCGGGAATGACGGGCCCATCGGCCCTCCCGGCCGGCTGCGGCCCGGCGGTTCACTGCACGGGTGCAGACCACGTCCCTGATCTCCCTGTGACCGGCGCAACGCTGGCGCGCTCGGCCGCCAGGCTGGGCGCGGTCGGCATCCGCCGCCTGGACCTCCGCGGGCTGCTGCGCGTGCTGGGCCCGGCCTGGGTCGTCATGCTCGCCGACGTCGACGCGCCGAGCGTCCTGACCGCGGCCAAGGCCGGCACCGAGTTCGGGTACGCGCTGCTGCTGCCGCTCCTGCTGCTGATCCCGATCCTCTATCTCGTCCAGGAGATGACGGCGCGCCTCGGCGTGGTCACGGGCCTGGGGCATGCCGAGCTGCTGCGCGAGCGCTACGGCTTCGGCTGGGCGGCGGTCGCGGTGCTCTCGATGGCGGCGATCGACCTGCTCGCCTACGTGGCGGAGTTCGCCGGCATCGTGCTGGGCGCCTCGATCCTCGGCGTGCCGGCGTGGCTCGCCGTGTCCTTCGCGCTGCTGTTCCACTCGCTGATGGTGCTGACCGCGAGCTACCGCCGGTTCGAGCGGATCGCCCTCGCCCTGTCGATCGCGCTGTTCACGTTCGTCGTCCTGGCATTCACGGTGCACCCCGACCCGGCGGCGGTCCTGGGCG
>JAJYEB010000298.1 GCA_021790375.1 Chloroflexota bacterium
CCCGCCGGAGCCGGCCGCGTCTCGCGATCCGTCCGGAACGTTCGCCGCGCCCGCGGTCGCTCCCGCGTGTCCCTCGATCATCGCGACCAGGAGCCGGTCCAGCCCCCGTTCGACGTCCGCCAGCAGCGTGGTCGCCTCCCGGGCGTCCAGTCCGCGCCGGCTGGCGAGCCGCGAAAGCTGGTCCAGGAACGGCGCCCGGAACCACAGGAATGTCTCGACGGCCTCCACCGTCGAGCAGCCGAGCCTGGCCATGAGCCGCCCGTGGCCGGCCGCGGCATCGGCGGCCCGCTCCAGGTCCTCGCCACCACCGTCCGGACCGCGCTCCAGGTACCGCAGCAGCGCCTCCACCAGCACGCGCCCCTGCGCCCGGAACTCCGCCGTCTCGGGCTCCGACAGCTGAGCCATCCATGGCCAGTCGGCCACCATCCGGCCCCGCACCCGGGACGACGCCCGCGACGCGCCGCGGTACGCGCGCGTGATCCGCTCCGCCGATGCGGTTAGCCGGGTCAGCGGCAGGCGCTCGCGACGCGTGGAGGGGATCAGCGCGGCCAGCGCCCGGCGGGAATAACGGCGGTGGCCCCCGGGAGTCGTGAACACCGGGACGCGCCCGTCGTCGGACCAGCGACGGAGCGTCGCCGCGCTCACGCCGAGCAGCGTGCTGGCGTCACCCAGGGCGATCCAGTCGCCGGCACGTGCGCGGCCGCCGGCCGTGGACGATCCGGGCTCCGCGATCCGCATGGCGGAACCTTAGCAAATCTTCCAAAAGCTGCATGAACCTGCCGCGCGACCGGCAGTGGTGGCCGGGGGCCGGCTCAACCCCCGGGGCGCGGGGCTCGTCCGCCCAGCGCGGTGTCCGTCGCAAGGACGCCGAAGCTCAACCCCCGGGCGCGGGGCTCGTCCTGGCCGTCCGTCCCGGCGCGTCGTGCTCCCCGGCATTCGCGTCGGGGATGCCGCGGGCCGCGATGACGCCTGCGACGAGGCACGCAGCGACCCCGAACGCGATGGCCACCGGGATCGACCGGGCAGCCAGCCACCCCGCGATGGCGGACCCGACCGGGAACCCCGCGAAGTTGAGGCTCATCGACACGGCGAACGCCCGCCCCATCCACGCGGGATCCGTCCGACGCTGCCGCAGCGTGAACATCCCGATGTCGATGGGTCCATTGAGGAGGCCGATCAGCGTCATCGCCCCCACCATCAGGGCGAGCTGCTCGGGCAGGAGCAGCAGCAGGGCGGCGGCACTGGCCACCATCGGCAACGCCAGCATGCGGCGCTCCCGGCCGGCGCTGTTCATCCGGCCGAACGCGAGCGCCGCCACTCCCCCGCCCACCCCCATCACCGCGAAGACCATGCCGACGGTCGCCGGCCCCTGGTGCAGCCGGTCCAGCACGATCAGCGGGATCACGATGGTCGTGACGCCGCCGCTCAGGTTGAGCGCCGAGATGGAGAAGCCGAGGGCCCGCAGGGTGGGGTTGCCCCACGTGTACCGGAGCCCCTGCCACGCATCGAGGAACAGCCGGCCCGTCGAGGCCACGTCGGTCCTAGGATCCGGGATCCCGATGAGCACGATCGCGGCGATGGCATACGCGAGCGCGATCACGACCATGGCGGTGGGACCGCCCCACAGCCCGACCACCACCCCTGCGAGCGGCGGCCCGATGATGGTCGCCATCACGTAGCCCATCGAGTCGACCGCGTTGATGCGTTCCCAGAGCGGCACCGGCACCAGCAGCGGAAAGAGGCTCCGCAGCCCGGTGCTGCTGAGCGGCGCGGTGAGCGATGAGACGCCGGCGATCAGCAGCAGGGCCCAGACGGGGAGTGCGCCCGCCAGCGCCAGGCCGCCGATCAGCGCGAGCGACAGACCCGCGACGGCGTAGTCGACGAGCACCAGCCGGGACCGTCCGTGGCGGTCGAGCAGGGCGCCCGCGATGGGGCTGACCAGCATGCCCGGCACGATCGCGACGAAGGTCACGAGGCCGGCCAGCTCGGCCGAGTGGTAGGCGGTGAGCGTGAACAGGACCATCGCCACGCTCACCATCGATTGGCCGATCCGGGCGATCTGCATGCCGGCCACGATCCGCGCCATGGATGGCACGCGGAACAGGGCGCGGTACGAGCGATCGAGGCTTGTCGGGGGCATGAACCGCCATCCTACCGGCCCGCCGGGTGCAGCGCGGGGCCGCTCGGGCCGGCCGGGGAGCCACATGCGCCGGCGGTCGGATCCGTCCCGGCTGGGGATCCCTCCCGGCCGGGGATCCCTCCCGACCGGCGATGCTCAACCGGAGACGGACATGCGCCTCCGGTCGGAGGAGTGACCGAGCGCCACCAGGTACACCGGGGTGTGGCTGGGCGGCAGGTCGAGCACGTCGCGCACGGCGCCGTCGTCCAGGGCCCCGACGGGGGTCGCGCAGATCCCCATCGCGGTGGCGGCGAGCAGGATGTTCTGGGCGACGTGCCCGCTCTCCATCAGCTCGTAGCGACGCGACCGCGCGCCGTAGCGGGGATCCATGCGACCCTGCACGGCGACCAGCACGATCGTGGCCGCGGCCAGCCCGATGACGTCCTGGGATTCGGCGGCGGTGCACAGTGCCGGCCGATGGTCGCCGCGCGCCATGCCGGCCAGGCGATCCGCGTCGGCTTCGTAGTGCAGGATCGCGGTGGCCGACACCACGTACAGTTCCAGCGGGTGGACCCCGCCGGCGGACGGTGCCGTGCGGAGCCCGCCGGGCCCGGTGATCCCTTGCCCGGCCCAGCAGAGGCGGAGCAGCTCGTCATCGGACAGCGGATCCCAGCAGAACTCGCGACGGGAGCGCCTGGTCTTCAGGCATTCCTCGAGCGTCACAACGCCCAGTGATGACGCGGCGACCACGCTGGCCGACGGCATGCGGCGCACCTCCGTTGGCGCAGTGTCGGCGCGCCGCGACGGCCGGCGACAGTGCCATCCGGACGGCCCCGAACCCGCCGCATGACCGCTCCTCACGGCCCCCGGGTCAAGTCCCGTGGCGACGGTGGGCAGTCCCCGGGCCGATTACCGGCCGGCCGCCTCGAGCTCCACGCCGGCGGCGCGGCAGTCCTCCGCGAAACGAGCCTGCGTCTCCTCGGTCGGCGCCCAGCGCGTGGGGAAGGCGACCAGCCGGGCGAGCCCGACCTCCGCATAGCGGCCCACCAGGTCCACCCGGGCACTGCCCGGTTCGCGGACGTCCTCGTCGCGGCAGTAGACGGACAGGCGGAGCGTGGCGGGATCGCGGCCGATCTCCTCGCACCGTTCCCGGATCACCGGGAG
>JAJYEB010000299.1 GCA_021790375.1 Chloroflexota bacterium
GGCAGCCCGCGAGCCCGCCCGGTAGCGCGCCGAGTGGCGGTCCCGCGCCGTCCGCGGAGCTGCTTGCGGCGTCGCGCCGCCAGCTGCTGCTGGAGTCGGCGGGCATTGCCATCTCCTCCGGCGGTTTCGGGCTGGTCTACGGGCTGGCGGCCCGGAACGCGGGGTTCAGCCCGGTCGAGGCGATCGCGATGAGCGTGCTCGTCTTCGCAGGGGCGTCCCAGTTCGCCGCCGTCGGGCTGGTGACAGGCGGGCTCGCGTGGCCGGGGATCGTGCTGCTCACGGCGCTGCTGAACGCACGGCACCTGCTGTACTCGGCCGCACTCGCGCCGTGGTTCAGGACCCGGTCCAGGGCGCGCCGTGCCTCCATGGCGTACGTCCTCACGGACGAGTCGTTCGCCCTCTCGATCGCGCACTTCCAGCGCCTCGGGCACCTGGACGAGCCGGGCTACTGGATCGGCGCGATCACGTCGACCTACGTCCCGTGGAACGTGATGACGGCGGTGGGGGCCCTGCTGGGAGGCCAGATCGCCGATCCCGGCCGGCTCGGACTGGACGTGGTCTTCCCGGCTGCGATGGCGGGTCTGGCTGTGGGGCTGGTGACCGCCCGCCGCGAGCTGGTTGCGGCGGTCGTGGGGGCCGGCGTGGCCGTGCCGCTCGGCCTGGCCGTCGGGCCTGCCGCAGGGATCGTGGCCGGAGGCCTGCTGGGGCCGCTGGCCGGCATGGCGGTGCCGGCTAGACCAGCGGGGCCGGGGCGGACCGGCGGGGGGGAGACGCCCCCGGATGCGTCCCGCGAGGCCCGGCTGCTGGCCGACGCGGAGGCCGCCGTCGACCCGCGCGACGAGGTGGGACTGCCGTGAGCCTCGGCCTGGTCGCGCTCGCCGCGCTGATGGGTGCCGTGACGTATCCGTCCAGGGCCGTACCGCTGCTGGCGCCCGGGATCGAGCGCCTGCCCTCGGGGGTGCGGCTGTATCTCCGGCTCGTGGGGCCGGCCGTGCTGGCGGCCCTGGCCGCGGTCAACGTGATGGTGGTCTCGGTCTCGGGCCGGCCGTCGTTCCACGTGGGCGTGGAGTGGCTCGCGGTGGCCGTGTCGGTCGTGCTCGTCGCCTGGCGGCGCAACCTGTTCCTGGGGCTGCTGGTCGGGGTGGCGCTGGTGGCGGCGGCACGGGCGACCGGCCTCGCCTGATCCGACCCGCCCCGCCTGAGGCCATCTGCGCGCCCGGCCTGATCTCCGCGACGGAACGGCCCTACCGGGGCTCACTCAGGATGAAGCCGGTGAAGTCCTTCACCAGCGGCCCGGGATCGAGCTCGGGTGGCAGGTCCGGGAGCCGGACCTCCTCGTCGTCCGACAGCGCCATCCAGTCGAGGAGATCCCGGTTCCACTGGCGCTCCTGCGAACCGTCGCTCCGTCGGGGGCCATCGCGGCCGCCTTGTCCGCTGCCCGCCCCACGCTCACGCCGAGGCCGCGCGCCGGCTGGAGCGTCGATCCTGCGTCCGGAGCTGCATGGCCGGCGGCGCGATCAGCAGCGCCGGATCCGGGACGGGCGCCGTCCGGGAGAAGACGTCGCAGAAGAGCTCGACCAGCTGGGGATCGAACTGGATGTCGGCGTGGCGGCGGAGCTCGGCAACGGCCTCGTCGTGGCCGATGGCCCTGCGGTACGGTCGATCGTGGGTCATCGCGTCGTACGCGTCGGCGATGGCCACGATCCGGGCGCCGAGCGGGATGTCCACGCCGCGCAGCCCGTACGGGTATCCGTGCCCCGAGTACCGCTCGTGGTGGTGGAGGATGATCGCTCCCGCGTCGCGCACCGCGGCGACCTGGTCGATGATGACCTGACCGATGCGGGGATGCTGGACCACGGACTGCCACTCGTCGGTGGTCAGGGGGCCGGGCTTCTCCAGGATCTGCTCGGCGACCGCGACTTTGCCGATGTCGTGCAGCAGCGACGCGACCCGTACCCGCTCGACCTCCTGCTCCGGCAGCCCCAGCTCGCGGGCGAGCCGCACCGCGATCGCGGCGATGAGCGAGGACGGCTTGCCCCGATAGTGCGGCAGGGGCGAGACGGCCGCGGAGAGCGCGGCCTCGGCCGCCTGCCGGGCCACCAGGCCCACCTCGGCCGCCGCCGCGCGACCGGCCGGGGAGATCGGCGCGCGCGGGATGCGCGCGTCATCGTCGGGCTCGCTGAACACGTAGGTCTGGTTGCGCCCGAGCGACTTCGCCGAGTACATGGCCGCGTCCGCGTCGCGGATGAGCTCGTCCACGCGCAGCCGCTGGCCCAGGCCGCCCGCGATCCCGATGCTCACGGTGATGCCGAACTCGGCGCCGTCGTCGGACTCGAAACGGGCACCGAGGATCAGCAGCCTGAGTTTCTCGGCGACCGCGGCGGCCTCCTCCACGGTCGTCTCCGGGAGGATCAGGACGAACTCCTCGCCACCGTATCGCCCCACCAGGTCGATCGCACGGACGTTGCCGCGGAAGACGTCGGCCACACCGCGGAGCACGGTGTCGCCCACCCCGTGACCGTACGAGTCGTTGACCGTCTTGAAGTGATCGAGGTCCGCAAACGCGACGGCCAGCGGGCGCCCGTACCTGGCGGCCCGGTCGACTTCCTGGAACAGCTGGGCGAGAAGCGTGGGGCGGTTTGCGAGGCGCGTGAGCCGGTCGGTCGTGGCGGCCGTCTGCGCGGTCGCGAGCGCCGCGGCGACGTCGGCCAGGCCCCGGGCCACGGGAGCCAGCGGCCCGAACCGTTCCGGCCTGGGAGGCGCGTCGCGCGAACCCTCCGCGATCTTCACCAGCTCGTGGCGGAGGGAGCCGGCGGTCGCGCGCAGCGACACGGCGGTTGCCGCCATGCCGATCAGCGAACCGACCGCCGCGAACGCGAGCACCAGGGATGCGACCACCCCGGCTCCCGAGACGGCTGCACCGATCGAGATCGCCCCGAGCACGGCGGCCGGCAGGAAGGGGGCTCCTGCAAGCAAACGCGACATGCCGGGACCGTACGCCCCGGCCGGCGTTGCCAGCCCCCTTCCGAAGGTACCGGGCGCTCCCCTTCTTACGAGCCATGGGACCCTGCAGATCGGCTTGCACGGCCTGCCGCGTTCCCCGTGTCGCTTTCTTCACCGGGCCGACCGCATCCGCTGAACACTCGCGCGCGAACATGGTGGTGACCGGGCAGGACGGAGGGTCCGGCCCGAAGGAGTGCAACGCGATGCCTGACCTGGATCAAGCGCTCGGCGATCTCAAGCGAACCACCCGCGCGGCGATGCGCCGG
>JAJYEB010000006.1 GCA_021790375.1 Chloroflexota bacterium
ACGCACGTGGAGGCCGACCCCAGGACCCGCCGCGCGGCGACCCCGCCGGCAAGCCCGACGTACGCGCGCATGCCCGTGCGCGACCCGGCGAAGCGGATCTGCGATCCGGCCGGGAGGCGGTACACGGCGCCCGTCGGGAGGGGTCGACCGTCGTCCAGCTCGGCGCCGAGATCCGCACCGGCAAGCGCCACCGTGCAGGTCTCGACCGCACGAAGCTGCGTTTCGCCCAGGGTCACCTCGACCGCGATCGCGTCCGGGGGAGCCTGGGCGAGCAGGTTGGCGACCGTGAGTCCCCACGGGTCGCAGGCGCCGGACGGAGGTACCCCGAGGTGGGCGAGCCCCGGCCGGCCGCGGTCCTGGAGCGTGAGCAGGAGGCCGGGCGCGACGACTTCCAGCACGGCTCAGCGAGGCACGAACCGGACCCGGTCGCCGGGAGCCAGCAGCGCGGGATGCTCGCGCCGTACGTCCCACAGGAGCGCCTCGGTCCGTCCGATCAGGTGCCACCCGCCGGGCGTCTCGAAGGGGTAGATGCCCGTCTGGCGGCCGGCGATCGCGACGCTGCCGGCCGGAACCCGGACGCGTGGCGTGGCGCGGCGGGGCAGATCGAGCGGGGCCGGGACGACGCCGAGGTACGGGAAGCCGGGCACGAACCCCAGCACGAGCACGCGGTACTCGACGCCGGCGTGCAGCGCCACCACCTGGTCCTCCGAGAGGCCCGTCCGCGCGGCCACCTCCGGCAGGTCCGGCCCCTCGATGCCGCCGTATCGCACGGAGATCTCGTGGAGGATGCCGCCGGCGGCCGCCTCCGACCGGCGGGTCGCGTCCAGGACCTCCGCGAGGAGGCCCCGGAGTGCCTCCTCGGCGCACCGATCCGGGTCGAACGGGACCAGCACGCTCGCGTGCCCGGGCACGGCCGTGTCGAGGCCCGGCACCGACGGGCGCCGGACCTCGAGTTCGGCCGCCGCGCGACGCGCCCACGCGTTGGCCCGGAGGTCGAGCTCATCGGAGAGGGTGACGATCAGGGCCGCGTCGCCCAGCCGGTCGATGCGCAGCGCGTGTCCCGCGGCGGGGGGATCATCCACCGACGGCTCGGACCTCGATGCCGGCCGCGGCGAGGGCTTGCCGGACCGCGGCGGCGATGGCGGGTGCCCCGGGCGTGTCCCCGTGGATGCAGATCGTGTCCGCCGGGACGATGACCGTGGACCCGTCCGCTGCGGTCACCCGTCCATCGCGCGCGAGCGCGACCGCCTGGGCCGCAGCGGAGTCCGGGTCGTCGTTCAGCGCACCGGGCAGGTCGCGCGGGCGGAGGTGCCCGCCGGCCTCGTACACACGGTCGGCGAACCCCTCCACCAGCGAGTGCAGGCCCAGGCCGGCTGCCGCGGCGAGGACGGCCGAGCCCGGCGGCCCCACGATCCGGAGCCCCGGGTCGAGGCGGGCCACGGCGGTCGCGAACGCCCTCGCGGCTGCCGCGTCGGCGGCCACGTGGTGGTAGAGCGCGCCGTGGGCCTTCACGTGCGCCAGGCGGCCGCCCTCCGCGCGGACCATCCCGGCGAGCGCGGCCACCTGGTAGAGGACGGCCGCCTCGAGCTCGTCCGGCGCCATCGACATCGCGCGTCGCCCGAACCCCACCAGGTCCGGGAACCCGGGGTGCGCGCCGATCGACAGGCCCTCGTCGAGCGCGAGCCGCACCGTCCGCCGGATCGTGAGTGGATCGCCGGCGTGGAACCCGCAGGCGACGTTGACGGACGTGAGGTGCGGCATGAGGGCCGCGTCGGCGCCCATCTGCCAGGGGCCCAGGCTCTCCCCCACGTCGGCGTTCAGGTCGATCCGGGTGGCCACGGGGTCATCGTACGCGACGCGCGGCACCGGGTCGCGGGCGCCACCGATTGCGTCCGCGTGCGGGTTGGCGGCGCGAACTTGGCAACGCGCACGGCCGCGCGCCTGCCCGGCCACCCTCGACCGTCAGGCCCGATCGGTGCCCCGCGTTTCGAACGGGTAGCGGAGGCCGGTCTGCCGCCGGATCTCGTCCAGCGTCTCCATGATCGCGACCGACTCGTCGAGCGGCATCGTGGGACTCTCGAGGAGCCCCGCGCGCAGACAGCGGCCGACCTCGACCGCCTCGTGATTCCATCCGTGGCCGGGATCGCTCGCCCGGATCTCCTCGACCACCTCGGCACCCGGGTTGGTGCCTCGCACCAGGCGCACCGACGAGGGATCGAAGAGGGGACCGGACAGCTCGAGCCGCCCCCGGCTTCCCGCCACCACCGCGCCGCCCGGCGTGTCCACCTCCAGGGTGGTGTTCAGCACGGCCTGGGCGCCGCTCGCGTAGCGCAGGATCACCGAGGTCTGCGCGTCGACGGCTGTGGCGGTCGGGGTCGCCACGGCGGTCACCGACTGCGGGGTGCCGAGCACGAACGACGCGAAGGAGACCGGGTAGACGCCCAGGTCGAGCAGCGCCCCGCCGCCCAGCCCGGGCGCGAACAGCCGGCTCTCCGGGTCGGGATGCATCCGGATGCCCAGGTCCGCATGGACCGTCCGGACTTCGCCCAGGATCCCGCTGTCGAGGATCTCGCGGACGCGGGCCATGCCCGGCAGGAAGCGGGTCCACATCGCCTCCATCAGGAACCGCCCGTGGCCACGGGCGCTGGCCACGAGTTCCCGGGCTTCCGCCGCGGTGACGGTGAAGGGCTTCTCGCACAGCACCGCCCTGCCGGCCTCCAGGGCCGCCAGTGCCCAGGCGTGGTGAGCCGGGTGTGGCAGCGCCACGTACACCACGTCGACCGCGGGATCCTCCACCAGCGCCCGGTAACCGGTGTGGCGCGCCGGGATGCGGAAACGCTCCGCGAAGGCATCCGCCGCCTCGCCGCGCCTTGACCCCACCGCGTGCAGCTCCGCATCCGGCACCCGGGCCAGGTCCGTCGCGAACTTGGCCGCGATCACGCCGGTGCCGAGGATCCCCCAGCGAATCGGTCGGCGCGCAGGTGCGGGCATGGCTTCTCCTCAGGCGCGATCGGGATGGGCCGGTTCGGCGGCGAAGGCGGCGATCCGCACCGGGAGCCGCCGCGAGCCCCACCGGCCGGCGGGCCCGGCGAACACGCCGGGGATCTGCACGCCGCATGCGCGGCAGCGGCCGTCGTCGCTCAGGCGGTACGCGCCGATCTCGTACCAGTCCCGCTCGACGAGGAGCGCGCCGCAGGCGTGGCACCTGGTCGACTGCCCGTTCCGGTCCTGCACGTTGCCGGTGTACGCGTAGCGGATCCCGTTGGCCATGGCGATGCCGCGCGCCCGCGCCAGGGTCGTCGGCGGCGTGGGCGGCGCGTCGAGCAGCCTGTAGTCGGGATGGAAGGCGCTGAAGTGGAGCGGCACCTCCGGCCCGAGCTCGTCGACCACCCAGCGGGTGAGCCGATCGATCTCCTCGTCCGAATCGTTGTACCCGGGGATCAGCAGGGTCGTGATCTCCACCCACACGCGGGTCTGGTGCACGAGGTAGCGCAGCGTGTCGAGCACGGGCTCGAGCCTGCCGGCGCAGAGGTCCGCATAGAAGGACTCCGTGAAGCCCTTGAGATCCACGTTGGCGGCGTCGATGTGCCGATAGAAGTCCGCCCGGGGGGCCGGGTTCATGTACCCGGCGGTCACCGCCACGGACCTGATCCCGAGGGCGTGGCAGGCATCGGCCACGTCCATGGCGTACTCGGCGAATATGACGGGGTCGTTGTAGGTGAAGGCGACGGAGGCGCAGCCAAGCCGCCGGGCGGCCCGGGCGATGGCCTCCGGGGCGGCGGCATCGGCGAGCGTGTCGATCTCGCGTGACTTCGAGATGTCCCAGTTCTGGCAGAACCGGCAGGCCAGGTTGCAGCCGGCCGTGCCGAACGAGAGCACCGCGGATCCCGGAAGGAAGTGGTTCAGCGGCTTCTTCTCGATCGGATCGACGCAGAACCCCGACGAGCGCCCGTAGCTGGTCAGGACGATCGCGTCGTCATGCCGGGCGCGGACGAAGCACAGGCCGCGCTGGCCCTCGTGCAGCCGGCACTCACGCGGACAGAGGTCGCACTGCACCCGGCCGTCGTCCAGGCGGTGCCAGTACGTGGTGGGGACCGTGAAGGGATCCACGGCCGAATCGTAGGCCCGCGCCGCCAGGGGCGGGGGTCGCCCGGTCAGGAGGCGCCTGCCGATCGTGCCGGCGGGAGTCGCGCGCAGGGACGCCGCGACGTCGCGCCAGTGGGGACCTACGGCTGGCATCCCTCGTCGATCCACCGCCGAAACAGCTGGACCCGCTCGGCCGGCCAGGCGCCGTCACAGGGCATCTCCCCGTTCTCCGTGGCGGTGAGGATCTGGTCCGCGTTGGCCTTGACGTCGTCATACGCCCAGAGATCGAAGAGGAAGGTCATTGCCGACCGGTCGCGGTCGCGGAAGAGGGGCTTGATGTCGGTCGCGAAACCCGGCGCCGGAGTCTGCATCTGGATCGGTCCCCCTGGTGGTGAAGCAGCGGATGTCACATTACGCCACCGGCGTGAGGCTGCTCGGCGGTGGCGTCTGGCGGGATTCCATCCTCGCGCGCCCGGCCCGGGCCGGTGAAGACTGCCGGAAGCACGAGGAATGGAGGCCGTCGAAGGCAACCCTCACTCTCACGTGCCGGATGCAGCGGACCGCAGAGTGCCTTCGAGGGAGAGGGCAACATGAGGACCCGGTTTCACGAAGTCAGGCTGCTGCTCGCGCCTGCCATCGCCGTGACCCTCGCGCTCGGCCTGTTCGCCGCCGGTGGAACGGCCAACGCCGCCGGTCCCGCGCCGGTCGGGCTGGGCACGGTTGCGCCGTTCGCCGTCCTGGCGGGAACCCCGGCGGTGACCAACAGCGGGCCCACCACCATCAGCGGCGATGTCGGGATCTCCCCGGCGGCCGCCGTCACGGGCTTCCCGCCCGGCACCGTGACCGGGACGATCCACGCCGCCGACGCGGTCGCCCTGCAGGCCCAGAGCGACCTCGGCATCGCCTACACCGACGCCGCCGGGCGCACTCCGGCCACCGTCCTCGCCGGCGGAACCCTCGGCGGGAAGACGCTCGTCTCGGGCGTCTACAGCGCCGGCGGCGCCACGCTCGGCCTCACCGGGACGCTCACGCTCGACGGGCAGGGCGACCCGAACGCGGTCTGGATCTTCCAGGCCACCTCGGACCTGGTCACGGCCTCCTCGAGCGCGGTCCGCTTCATCAACGGCGCCCAGCCATGCAACGTCTTCTGGCAGGTGACGAGCTCGGCCACGCTCGGCTCGGGTTCCACTTTCGCCGGAAGCATCCTGGCCCTCACCTCGATCACCCTCGCCAGCGGCGTCACGCTCAACGGGCGGGCCCTGGCCCGCAACGGCGCGGTGACCCTGATCGACGACGCCATCACCGGCGCGACCTGCTCGGCTGCCATCGCGACGTCGTCACCGTCCGCCAGCCCGAGCGCGAGTCCGACGGCATCGGCGGGCGCCAGCGCCACGCCGTCCCCGAGCTCGAGTCCGCCGGCATCGGCCACCCCGGCCGCCAGCGCCACGCCCGGCGCGACCCCGACCGCCCGGCCGGCATCCTCGCCGACGGCCGCCCCGAGCCTTCCGCCCACCGCCACGTCGGCACCGACCGACGGTCCCGGGTCCGGGCCGACGCCGGGCGTCCTCGCCGGGCTCATCCTCCTCGCCGTCGTCGCCCTCCTCGTCAGCCGACGATCGCTCCGGGCGATCCGCAACGGTGCCGACCGATGATGCGGCTGATGCTCGCCGTCACCGCGACGGTGCTGCTGCTGGTCCTGCTGATCCCCGTGGTCACGCTGGTCGGCGCGTTCCTCGGATTCATGGTGGCGGCCGGCCTGGCATGACCACGGCCGGAAGGAGCTGGTCGTGACGACCATAGACGCGCGCGAGCGTGGTGGAGATCTGGCCGGCAGCACGGGGATCCCGAACGAACGGCGGGCGCACCGTCGAGACGACCTCGAGATGCTCGGTCTCCTCCTGGGGATCCTTCTCGTCCTCCTGGTCCTCGCGCTGACCATCGGTGTGGGGCAGGTCTATCTCACGTGACGGGCGCCTTGGGGCCCGACGCAGGGCGGCAGCCCGGCATGCGATGCAGCACGCCAGCAAGGAGCACCAACCATGCGCGAGTTCGACGAATCGCCGGCATGTCCGGCCTGCGGCGCGGTGATGCTGGTCGGCCGCTTCTGCCGCGAGCAGCACCCCGACCCGTCCGACCTCGACACCACGGGCCAGCGGGGCGAGCTGCCCCCGCATCTCCACCTGCAGTGCCCGGCCTGCGGCTACCAGGACCTCATGGCCACGAAGATCCCCGTGGAGTGACCCTCGGCCCGGCCGGTCAGGCCTGGCTCAGCCCTACGTGTCGCAGGCCGATGCGCCAGCGGTCGCCCTCGCGCCGCCAGACGTCCGTGAAGCGGAGGGTCGTGGTCGAGGCGTTGAGTCCGGCCGGCACCTCGTGCTCACGGCAGCGCGACTGCACCAGCGCGAGGTCGTCGATGACGCGAATCCGGAAGTCGTCGTACTCGAACTGGTCGAGTGTTGAGGGCACCGCAACACGCTCGAGCCAGGCCAGGCGACCCAGGGGCGCCTCGGGGGAACCTGCGGTGACGCTGGTGAAGTCGCTGGTCATGCATGCCCCGGCGGCGGTCCCGTCGCCCCGCCGGACCGCGTCCGTCCAGCGCAGTTCCGCCTCGATCAGCGCATGGGCCGCGTCCCGGTCGGCCGCGGTGCGGCCGCCCTCTGCCGGGATTACAGGTACCGGCCCTACCATGGCCGGCCGCCGAAGATCGTGATCAGCAGGGCAAGGCCGAGACCGGCGAACATGGCGACGCGCCAGAGCTGGCGCGTCATGGATCGGCCGCCGGCCGACTGCGGCGCCTGTCTCGGCGCCGCGGTGACACCCCCAAGGGTGTTGGGCGCGACTGCGTTGCTCAGGACATTCGGGAGCACGATGCTGCGTGGGGCCGTCATGGCACCCTCCTGGCGCGCCCGGTGCCTCTGGGCCCGGCGCGTCCCGTTCGCGTGGTGGGGTTGATCTCGCACGCCGGCGCGGCCGGCCGCGCGCTACCGCGTGTGCTGGGCCGCCTCCGCTGCCTCGGCCTCGGCCTTCGTGCGGTGGATGGTCCCGGGGGCGTGCTCCGGTGGAGCGTAGATCGTGTACAGGCGCAGATCCTCGGCGCCCGTGTTGATGAAGTTGTGGCGGGTTCCAGCCGGGACATGGACGAGCCAGCCTGCCCGGACGTCACTGCGGGTCCCGTCGAGCACCGCCTGGCCCTCGCCGGCCACGAACACCAGCACCTGGTCGACATCGGCATGGACCTCTTCGCCGATGTCCTCACCGGGCGGGATGCTCATCACCACCACCTGGCTGTGAGGGCCGGTAGCGAGGACCTCGCGGAAGAAGGTATTGCGCCTGGCTCGCTCAAGGATCTCGTCGCTGAAGGCCATCCTCAGCTCCTTTCTCGTTCCCGACCTCGCATCGTGCGTTCGCTCGGGCAGCACCGACGAGCATGGGCGCCTCGGTCGGGGGGCCGCCTTCTCGGTCGCCGGCGGCTAGCGCTTGATCGAGCCCTCGATCGCCTCGATCATTCCGGGCTGGACCTTGATGTGCCTCACCTCGGCCTGCTCCCGCTTGGGGATCGTGAGGGTCAGGATGCCGTTTTCGAAGATCGCCTCGGTCTTCTCGGCCTGGAAGCGCTCGGGCAGGCGCAGGGCGCGTTCGAATGCGCCGACATGCAACTCACGCCGGTGGTATTCCCTGTCCTCCGACTCCTCGTCGGCCTTCAACTCGCCGGTGATCGTGAGGGTGTCGCCGTCGATCGCGATGTCGACCTCGGCGGGCTTGATGCCCGGCAGCGCGGCCCTGACGACGAGGGCGGCGGCGGTTTCATAGACGTCGACCGCCAGCCAGTGGCGGCTGGGCCGGGGGAAGCTCTCCTCGAACAGCCGATCCATCGCCTGGCGCAGCGGCACGGTATCCGCGAACGGATCGCGCAGCATCAGAGTCATTCCATCATCTCCTCGTGGTTCTGTCGCGAGGGGCAGAACCGATATCGATGGGCCGCCCGGTTCGGAATCGGCGACCCCCGGTGTTGCTAGAAGTGGAACAGCCGGCGTCGGGGCGTGACGAGGTGCCACGCGACGAGCAGCGCCGCGGCCCCCACGGCGGCGATGACGATGCTTTCGGCGTTGAGGCCGTTCACGCGGCCGATGTGCAGCAGGCTCGTCGCGACGAAGCCACCGACGAGCGCCCCGACGACACCAAGGACGATCGTCCCGATGACGCCTTCACGGCCGCCGATGACCATGTTTGCGAGGAAACCGGCGATCGCGCCGAGGACGATCCATGCCAGGATGCCCATGGGATCCACCTTCTCCGGGCTCAGCCGACAAGGGTCGTCAGTCTGGCGATCATTTGTCTCGAACCGTTTGCATCATATGGTACATTCTGGACTATGTCAACCGAGCAACTCACGCCCACCTCGTACCTCGTGCTCGGACTCCTCGCGCGCGAGGGACCGTCCACCCCGTACGCGCTCAAGCGCCACGTCGCGGCCACGCTCGGCCACTTCTGGTCGTTCCCGCACTCGCTCCTCTACGACGAGCCCGCCCGCCTGGCCGGTCTCGGGCTGCTCCGCGAGCAGCGGGAGGCGGACGGCCGCCGCCGCCGAATCTTCAGCATCACCGCGGCTGGACAGGCCGCGGTGCAGGCCTGGCTCTCCCGACCCTCGCACGAGCCGACCGAGCTGCGTGACCCCGGGCTGCTGCAGCTGTTCTTCGCCGATCTCGGACCGCCCGAGGCGCGGCTCGCGATCGCCGTCGAGCAGCTGGCCATCCATCGCGCGAAGCTCGCCGACTACGAGGAGGACCAACGCCTCGAGCAGGGAGCCGGTGCCGGCGGCCCGGGACATCGCACCGCCGAGCGCTGGCACGGAGAGACCGTGCGCATGGGCCTCCTCTACGAGCGCGCCGCGATGGACTTCTGGGCAGGCGTGACGGAGAGCGCCGGTGGTGCGGACGAGGCGGACGACCGTGGGCGGGCGGAGGACGATGGGGCCCGCGTCAGCTGGTGAACACCGAAGGCCGGTCGGGTAGACTCGGCACGCAGCGGGACAGCGTCGGCCCTGACGAGGACGGTGGGATGCCGCAGGAGTCCACAACCGGGAAGAGCCGTCACCTCGTGGTGGTCGGCGCCTCGGCCGGTGGCGTGGAGGCGGTCTCCGAGTTCCTCGCGTCCCTGCCCCCGGATTTCACCGCGCCGGTCGTCGTCGCCCAGCACCTCAACCCCAGCCGGCCGAGCCATCTCCACGACATCCTGAGCCGCCGGTCGCCGCTGCCGCTGCGTGTCGCCGGCGCGCGGGAACCGCTGGAGGGAGGAGTCGTCTTCGTCATCCCGGCCAACCACGACGCGGAGATCGAGGACGCGTCGATCGTCCTCCACGACGTCTCCCCGGGGCGGGCGGCGCCGTCCATCGACCGGCTGCTGCGGACCGCCGCCGAGTCGGTCGGCGCCGGGACGATCGCCGTCGTGCTGAGCGGCAGCGGATCCGACGGGGCCGCCGGGGCGCACGAGGTGGCGACGGCCGGGGGTACCGTGCTCATCCAGGAGCCCGCCAGCGCCGCCTTCCCGTCGATGCCGCTGGCCGTGGCCGCGAGCACCGTCGACATCGTGGCCCAGCCCGCCGCCATGGGTCCGCTGCTGGAGCGCCTCGTCGCCGGTGCACCCGCCGTCGCGGATCCGGCTGATGATCGGCAGCTCCGCCTGCTGCTGATGCGGCTGGGCGAGCAGAGCGGGATCGACTTCGCAGCCTACAAGCGGCCGACGATCCTGCGCCGGCTGCAGGGGAGAATGGCGGCCACACGGCAGGAGACCCTCGCCGACTACGTCCGATACCTGCAGCAGGAACCCGACGAGTACCAGCGCCTGATCGGCAGCCTGCTCATCAAGGTGACCGAGTTCTTCCGTGACGAGAAGGTCATGGATCACCTGCGGCGACGCGTGCTGCCCGAACTCGTGGCGCACGCCCGGGACACCCGGGAGCTGCGGGTCTGGTGCGCCGGTTGTGCCACCGGCGAAGAGGCATACACCGTTGCCATGCTCGTCGCGGAAGCACTCGGAGAGGAGCGCGGGCACATCGACGTGCGCATCTTCGCCACCGACGTGGACGCCGCAGCGCTCGCGTTCGCCCGCCACGGCGTCTACGGGGCGGGCGCTGTTCGCAACGTGCCCCCCGACCTCCTCGAGCGGTACTTCGTGACGGCCGGTGACGAGTACTCGGTGACCAAGGAGTTGCGCGACCTGGTCGTCTTCGGCGAGCACGACCTGGGCGCCCAGCCGCCGTTCCCACGGATCGATCTCGTGCTGTGCCGGAATGTGCTGATCTACTTCCTGCCTGATCTCCAGCAGCGCGTCCTGCGCGTCTTCGCGTTCGCGTTGCGCGAAGGAGGCTGGCTCGTGCTGGGAAGTTCGGAGAGCGCCGCGGCCCTGGGCTCCAGCTTCACCGTCGACCGCGGGACGCTGAAGGTCTATCGGCGCGCCGGCCCCGCGCCGGCGCCCGTACCCGGCCTGACGACCCAGCCCCTGGCCCACGCGCCGCGACGGTCGCGCCCGCAGCCGGCCGCCGCCAGGCGGGGAGGCGGTGCACCCGACGCGGCGCGGCCCGGCGAGCTCCAGGCGGAGCAGATCCTGCTCGAACTGCCCGTGGGGGTGGTGACGGTCGGCCGGCACTGGGAGACGCTGCGGATCAACCCGGCGGCACGGCGACTGCTCGCCATCCACGGCGCCGCGCTCGGCGACGACTTCACCCACCTCGCGGAGACTCTCCCGGCGGCGGCCCTGCGCGGCGTCCTGCGCGGCGCACTCCAGGGAGACGCCAGCACCACCGTGTGGGAGACCCTCACGCCGGACCTGCTGACCGGCAGGCCGCGCCACCTCGAAGTGAACTGCATACCCTTCCGCCAGCGGCCCGGCGACCCGGTCGCCGGCGCCCTCCTCCTCGTCAGCGACGTGAGCCTCGCGGCGGAGGAGCGTGCGGCGGTGCCGGTCCTGCGCCAGCGACTCCAGCAGGCGATCGATGAATCGCAGCGGCTCCTTGCGCTGAACCAGGAGGTCACCGCCGCCAACGACCAGCTCCGCGTGACGAACGAGGAATTGCTGATGGGCGCCGAGGACGCCCAGGCGGCGCGCGAGGAGGCCGAGACCCTGACCGAGGAGCTGCAGGCCTCCAACGAGGAACTCGAGACCCTCAACGAAGAGCTCCAGGCGAGCGTCGAGGAGCTCAACGTTGCCAACGAGGACCTCGCGACCCGGACCGATGAGCTGGCCGCCCAGACGGACACCCTGGCGAGGCAGGCGCAGGAGCTGGCCCAGGAACGGGATCGGATGAAGTCCATCCTGCACGGGATGGCCGACGCGGTCCTGGCCGTGGACGCCGATGGCCGGGCCGTCATGTGGAACGAGGCCTACGAGGCGATCTTCGGCGATCCCTCCGTTCCCTTCGTCCCCGAGGATGAGCACAGTCAGCCGCTCGACGCAGAGGCGTGGCCGCAGCAGCGTGCCCGACGTGGCGAGTCCTTCAGCACCGAGTTCTCGATGCGCGGCCCGGACGGGGCCCGGCGGTGGTTCGAGGCCAGGGGCTCAGGGCTGCAGCTTCCGATCCCGGGCTGGGCCGGGGTGGTCGTGATCCGCGAGGTGACGGAGCGGAGCCTGCGGGCGCTCCAGGAGCAGTTCATGATCGCGGCGAGCCACGAGCTGCGCACGCCGATCGCGGCCCTCCACGGGTACGTCCAGCTGCTCGCCCGGCGGCTCGACCCAGCTGCCGACGAGACTGCCGCCCGCTACGCGGCGAGCGCCCTGTCCCAGACGCGGCGGCTCGGCAGCCTGACGGATCGGCTCTTCGATCTCAGCCTCTTCACGCTGGACCGGGTGACCATCGAGCGCGAGCGGATCGATCTCGTGGCCCTCGCACGCCGAGTCGCCGAGATGACCGCCGTCCTGGCCGACGGCACGACCATCGAAGTCCACCAGCCACCACGACCGCTGGTGGTCGACGGCGACCCCGGGCGCCTGGAGCAGGTCCTCACCAACCTGGTGACCAACTCGCTGATCCACGGGGGAGCCAGGCGGCTGGACGTGAGGCTCCGGCGGTCCGGGCCGTGGGCCGAGATCAACGTGGCCGACGACGGCCGGGGAATCCCGGCCGACGAGATGCCCGGCCTGTTCGATCGCTTCACCCGCGCGGGCCAGCCCCGCGAGGGGGTGCGGGTGGGTCTCGGCCTCGGCCTCTTCCTTGCGCGCGAGATCGTGATCGCCCACGGCGGATCAATCGAAGCCTCGTCGGAGGTCGGGCGCGGGACCACGGTCACGGTCCGGCTGCCCATGCCGGCCAGGAGGAGCCGCGCATGATCAACCTGGTCATCGTGGAAGACCACCCGGCGATCGCGGAGGGGCTCGCGGGGCTGCTGGGCAGTGAGCCGGACGTGCACATCGTCGGGACGGCCGCTGACCGGAGCCACGCCCGGGCGCTGATCGAGCGCCACCAACCGGACGTGGTCCTGTGCGACGTCATGCAGGGTGGCCTCGACGGCGGGCTCGATCTCCTTGCCGACTTCGCCGGCCGGACACCCGCACCCGCGTTCGTCATGTACAGCGCCTACAGCAAGGCGAGCTTCATGGCCAAGGCGATCGCCCGCGGCGCTGCCGCGTACGTCTCGAAGCTGGAGTCCGCCGAGGAGATCCTCCGCGTCATCCGGGAGGCCGCACGAGGACGCCGCGTGTTCGCGCCCGCCGCCCTGTCGGCCGCGCGCGGCGCGCTGCGCCCGCCCACCCCCCGCGAACTCGAGACGATCGACCTGCTGGCCCGCGGCCGCACGAACGAGGAGATCGCGGCCGCCCTCTCGATCCAGGTCAAGACCGTGGAGAGCCGGCTGCGCCGGCTGTTCGATCGGTACGACGTCACGAACCGCATGAGCCTCGTGTACCTGGCCCGGCAGGAGGGCTGGCTGCTCGACCTCGGGTGAGGCTCGTGCCGGGTTTCCATCCTCGCGGGCTCCGGGCCGTATCCCCTACCTTCTGCACGTGCCGCACCGGTGGCGCCGCGAGGGTCGCTCGAGCATCGCGCCCCGGCCACCGCCCCGCCGTCGAGGAGATCCCGTGATCAGGAATCCAGCCAGCCGGAACGTCGCGGTCGCCGGCGCGTGGCCCACGTCGATGCGCACGCTCGAGTACCTGATTGCCTGCCTGGCCGTCCTGTCGGCCATCGGCATTGGAATCGCGCGCTAGGGACGACGCCGGGCCCGGGGTCGTGCCCGGGCTGCGCTCGTCCCCGCGACCAGGCCGAGACGCCGCCGTGTCGACAGCCGCAAGCGCAGTCGCAGCCATCGTCCGCCTGTACCGCGAACAGGCCGCACTGATGTGGGCCTGGCGGGCGACCCGGGTGGCTCTCGTCCGGCGCGCGCTCCTGTCCTTTGCGGTCGCGTGCGTCGCGCTGGCGGTGACCTCGGCGCTGCTGCCCGGATTCAGGGTCACCGGGCTGGGGACGCTCCTCGTCGCCGGCTTCCTCCTGGCCCTTCTCAACGGCCTGGCACGGCTCCTCTTCCTCTGGCTGTTCATCCCGCTGCCGCTCGTCACCGCCCAGCTCGCGGCGCTGCTGTTCCAGGTGGCCGTGCTGGTGGCGCTGGGCGACGCAGTGCCAGGCGTCCACGTCGACGGGTTCGCCGCCGCCGTCGGGAGCTCGATGCTCCTGACGGTCCTGAACTCGCTGCTTGCCGAGGTCGTGGCCGTGAGCGACGACGAGTCGTACTACGGGACGCTGGTCCGCCAGCTCGTGGCGCGAAGTCGGGCGAGCCCGCGTCCGCCGACCCCGGGGCTCCTGATCGTCCAGATCGACGGCCTTGGGCTGCAGGTGCTCCAGGGCGCGGTCCGGGCGGCTCGCGTCCCGGTCATGGCCGGACTGCTGCGGCACGAGCGGCTCGTGCTTCGACCGTGGACCGCCATGCTGCCGTCCACGACGCCGGCCAGCCAGGCGGGCATGCTGCACGGCCGGAACGAGGACATCCCCGGCTTTCGATGGTTCGACAAGGCGACCGGTCGTCTGATGGTTGCGAACCACCCCGCCGACGCGCAGGCGATGGCCGCGCGCCTCAGCGACGGGACCGGGCTGCTTGCCGAGGGGGGAGCCAGCATTGGCAACCTCTTCGACGGCGATGCGAGCCGGAGCTACCTGACGATGGCCACGGTCACCGACGCCACCACGGGAGCAGACGATCGCCGCCGCCTCCACGGCTTCTTCGTGAGCACGGTCGACTACCTCCACCTGCTCGTACTGATGGTCGGGGAGGTTGCCAAGGAGCTCTACCAGGCCGAGCGCGAACGGAGCGTCGATGTCCGACCGCGGATGAAGCGGGGCCTCGCGTATGCGGGGGAGCGGGCGGTCACCAACGTCGCGCTGCGCAACCTCTCGACGGCCCTGGTCATCGAGGAACTGTTCGCATCGACGCCGATCGTCTACGTCGACTACACGGGCTACGACGCGATCGCCCACCACTGTGGACCCGAGCGGCCGGAGGCGCTCGACGCGCTGGAGGGCATCGATCGTGCCATCGGAACCCTGTTTCGGGCGCTGCACCATACCCCGCGGCCCTACCACGTCGTCCTGCTGTCCGACCACGGACAGAACCTCGCCGCGACCTTCCGGCAGCGCTACGGCCGACCGCTCGAGGACGTGATCGCATCCTTCATGGGCGGCCATCCGTCCGTCCTGGGGGCCAGTGATCCGGTTGAGCATCACGGCACGTCGGGCCAGATCTTCTCGGAGATTGGGCGCCTGCGTGGCGCGGGCTCGCTGCTCGCGCGAACGACGTCGCGCTTGAGGCGCTCCCGCGGGCCCCGGGCCGATCGGCGGCCGGCCGACGTGCCGAGTCGCGATGGCCGCGACGAGGTGCGGCCGGACCTGGTCGTGTGCGCCTCAGGCAACCTGGGACTGGTCTACTTCGCGACGGGGTCCGAGCGGCTGTCGATGGAGGCGATCGATGCACTGCAGCCGGGCCTCATCGACGGGCTCGCCGGACAACCCGGCATCGGGCTGGTGCTCGCTCACTCGCGCAACCTGGGCCCCATGGTTGCCAGCCCGCTCGGGCGGCGCACGTTGGATGATGCGGCCGGGCCGGGCGCGGATCCGCTCGCCCCCTACGGTGCGTACGCGGCCGCCAGCCTGCAGCGGCTGGACAGGTTCGCCAACACCGGCGACCTGGTCGTCCTCGGCGCCCGGGACGATCAGACCGGCGAGTTCACCTCCTTCGAGGAACTCGTCGGGTCGCACGGGGGCCTCGGCGGCCGACAGCACGAACCGTTCATCGCCTACCCGGCAGCATGGCGACTCGACGAGGAGCAGGTGGTCGGTGCACCGGCCGTCCACGACCAGCTGGCCCACTGGCGCGCCAATCTCTAGGGCGGGCCGGGGGACGCGTGACCGGGGGACGCGTGACCGGGGGCCGGCTGGGCCTCCGGTTCCTGGGCCACTCAACCGTGCTCGTCGAGCTCGACGGCCTGCGGCTGCTGACCGACCCGGTCCTGCGCTCGCGCCTCGGGCCGCTGCGCCGACAGCATCCCGTGCCCGACCTGGGCCGCGCGGCGATCGACGTGGTGCTGATCTCACACCTGCACCACGACCACCTCGACCCCCCGTCCCTGCGCTCCCTCTTCGGCCGGCCGCTGCTCGTCGTGCCTGCTGGAGCTGCGCGCCACTTGCGCCGTCGCGGCTTTGAGGTCGTCCACGAGATGCGTGCGGGCGAGACGTTCGCGGTGGCCGGCGTCACGCTCTCGGCGACTGCGGCCATCCACAGCGGGGCGCGCCTGCCCTTCGGCCCCTTCGCCGAGGCGCTCGGATACGTGATCTCGGGTCCGGCGGGACGCATCTACTTCGCCGGCGACACGGACCTGTTCCCCGGGATGGCCGATCTCGGCCCGGTCGACATCGCGCTGGTTCCGGTCTGGGGCTG
>JAJYEB010000007.1:0-1229 GCA_021790375.1 Chloroflexota bacterium
CCACTACACCTGGCAGTCCGGCATGACCGGCGTCGGGTACAGCAAGAAGTCGGTGGCTAAGGCTGGCATGCCGCCCCTCACGAAGCTCGCCGACCTCTGGAACAGCAAGCTCGCCGGCCACGTCACGTTCCTGACGGAGATGCGCGACACCTTCGGCCTGGGGATGCTGAAGCTCGGCATCGACCCCGCGACCTGCACGATCGACGACGTGAACAAGGTCGTCAGCGACATGCAGCCGCTCGTCTCGCAGGGCCTGCGCTTCACCGGCAACTCGTACCTCCAGGACTTCGCGAACGGCAAGGTGTGGGCCGCCATGGTCTGGTCGGGTGACCTCGCTTCGTCGGGCAGCGCGGACGACGTGTTCGTCTTCCCCGACGAGGGGACGATGATCTGGTCGGACAACATGCTCATCCCCAAGGGCGCGCAGCACCAGCGCGCGGCCGAGGCGATGATGAACTTCGTCTACGACCCCAAGATCGCGGCGCAGATCGAGGACTACGTCTACTACGTCTGCCCGGTGAAGGGCGCCGACACCGAGATCAAGAAGATCGATCCGCCGGCGGCGACCAACCCGCTGATCTTCCCGACCCCGGCCGTCGTGGCCAAGCAGCACCCGTTCAAGATCCTGACGTCCGACGAGGACACGCAGTTCAACAACGCGTTCAACACCCTGATGGGCTCCTAAGCTCCACCGTCACCGGGCCGCCGTCGAAGGGCGACGGCCCGGTGACCCTCACACGCCCGGGGATCGCCTGATGTCGCGGACTCGCCACTCGCTGCGACGACTGCTGTCGCCCTACCTGCTGCTCGCGCCCGGCCTGCTCTGGCTGATCGTCTTCTTCGTGCTGCCCACAATCCAGATGTTCCTGTACGCCGTCTCGACCGGGAGCGTCGACACCGGGTACCGCGTGACCTGGACGTTCGACGCGTTCGCGAGCATCCCGAGGTACTTCTCGCGGCAGTTCGCCAACTCGCTCATCTACGGGACGCTCGCGACGGTCATCACGTTCCTGATCTCCTACCCCCTGGCCTACTTCATCGCCTTCCGGGGGGGGCGGTTCAAGAACCTGATCCTGTTCCTGGTGATCGCGCCGTTCTTCACCAGCTTCCTGATCCGCACCATCTCGTGGCAGATCATCCTGGGCAACAACGGCCCGGTGATCGGCTTCATCCACGCGATCGACATCTTCCGGCAGGTGCCCGAGAACTTCACCTTCATGGGCGAGCCG
>JAJYEB010000007.1:1239-15938 GCA_021790375.1 Chloroflexota bacterium
TACGTGGCCCTCGAGCGGATCGACCTCCGCCTCATCGAGGCTGCGCAGGACCTGTACGCGGGGCCGTGGCGCCCGCGGGGCTGGATCTACGGTGCGGTCGGCGGGGCCCTGCTCGGCGCGCTGATCGGCTTCGGGATCACCTGGGACATCGCCGTCTTTGCCGCGATCGGGGCGGTCTTCGGCGCGCTCGTGATCGGCGCCTTCGTCTCCGAGTCGTTCCTGCGCGTCACGTTCCCGCTGTCGCTGCCTGGTGTCTTCGCCGGCTCGCTGTTGACCTTCATCCCGGCGCTCGGCGACTACGTGAACGCCACGCTCCTGGGGAGCCCGAAGACGCAGATGATCGGCAACGTCATCCAGGCGCGCTTCCTCACGTCAAACGACTACACGACGGCCTCGGCGCTCTCGATCGTGCTGATGATCGGGATCATCGTCGCGGTCATGGTCTACGCGCGGATGCTCGGCACCGAGGACCTGAGCGGAGGGGCGATGATATGACCGCCATCGCGCAGCCGCTCGCCCCGGCCAGGCCGCGGCCGACTGCCCGGCGCAGGATCGGTGCCCTCGTCGACCACTGGGGGCTCCCCGCGTACACCGTCGCCGCCGTCGCCTACCTGCTGATGCCGATCGCCGTGATGATCCTGTTCAGCTTCAACGAGCAGGTCGGCAAGTTCAACTACGAATGGCACGCGTTTTCCCTCGCGGCATGGGCGAACCCCTTCGGGCGCCCCGGCCTGGCCTCGGCGATCGAGACGAGCCTCAAGATCGCGTTTCTCTCGACGTTGTTCGCCACCGCCCTTGGCACCCTCATCGCGGTGTCGCTCACCCGGTACCAGTTTCCCGGCCGATCCGCCACCAACCTGTTCATCTTCGTGCCGATGGCGACGCCCGAGATCGTGATGGGCGCGAGCCTGCTGACCCTGTTCGTCAACACCGCACAGGCGCCGTTCGACACCATCCTCCCCAAGGGGCTCCTCTTCCCCCTGGGGTTCAACACGATCCTGATCGCGCACATCATGTTCAACATCAGCTACGTCGTGGTGACCGTGAAGGCGCGCATGGCGGGGTTCGACCGGCGGCTGGAGGAGGCCTCCATGGACCTGGGCGCGAACGAGTGGACGACGTTCTGGAAGGTCACCTTCCCGCTGATCTTCCCCGGCATCCTCGCGGCGGCCCTGCTCGCGTTCTCGCTCTCGATCGACGACTTCGTGGTCACCAACTTCACGTCGGGCCTCACCAACACCTTCCCGATCTGGGTGTGGGGATCCATCCGCAACTCCCTGCCGGTCCAGATCAACGTCGTGGGGACCATCATCTTCGGGACGGCCGTGCTGCTGGTGCTGGGCTCGACGCTCCTGCAGCGGCGCAGCCAGTAGGCCCCGCCGTGGGCCAGCCCGAAACCGGTCGCCTCCGGATCGCCGAGGCCGCGAGCCTGGTGGGCACCAGCCCCTCGCGCCTCCGCCAGTGGGAGCGCGAGGGACTCCTCCGGCCGTCGCGCGGGCGGGGTGGCCAGCGCCTCTACCAGCCGGCCGACGTGGAGCGGGCCCGCGAGGTGGCCCGGCTGCGCGCCGAGCAGCTCAACGCCCCGGCCATCCGGCGCATCCTCGGCATGTCGCCGGGCACCCCGACCGCGGAGCACCCATGGGCGCCGCCGGCCGAGCTGGCGGGCGCCCGCCTCCGCGAGCGGCGCCTGCGACGCGGCATGACCCTGGGCGACACGGCCGCGCGCACGGGGCTCTCCCCCAGCTTCATCTCGGCCTTCGAGCGGGGGCTGTCCGGCGCGTCCGTCGCCGCACTGCACCGGCTCGCCGCCGCCTGCGGCACGACCGTCTCGGAGCTCACGCGAGGGACACCGGCGAGTGCCGGCCGGGTGGTGCGGGCCGACGAGCGCCGGGTGGTCGAGCTGGGCGGCCCGGCCATCCGCATGGAGGACCTCTCGAACGACCCCACGGCGCTCGAAGCGCAGCTCTTCGTGCTCGCGGCCGGTGCCGGGAGCGACGGATGGTACGCCCATCCCGGCGAGGAGCTCATGCTGGTGCTCGACGGGCGCGTGGGCGTCTGGCTGGGCGAGCAGGAGTACTACGAGCTGGCCGAGGGCGACGCGCTGACGTTCCCCTCGACGCTGTCGCACCGGTTCCGCGCGCTCGCCGCGACGGAGACGCGCCTGGTCTGGGTCAACACGCCGCCGACCTTCTGAGGAGGGAGTCGTGATCGAGTCGAACCCCGCCACCGCCATGCCGGACCGTTCGGTCGTCCCTGCCGTCTGGTCGCGCTACACCGACCTCGTGGTCGACCGGGGCGAAGGTTCCTGGCTGATCACGGTGGAGGGCGAGCGGTACCTGGACTACAGCTCGGGGATCGGCGTCACCAACACCGGCCACGCCCACCCGAGGGTCGTGGCCGCGATCCAGGCGCAGGCGGCGCGGCTGCTGCACGGCCAGCAGAACATCGTCTACCACGAGCCCGGGCTGCGGCTGCACGAGCGGCTGCGCCACGTGCTGCCCGGCGATGACTGGCAGGCCTTCCTCGCCAACTCCGGGGCCGAGGCGACGGAGGCGGCCGTCAAGCTCGCCCGGGCAGCCACCGGGCGCCCCGCCATCGTCGCCTTCCGTGGCGGCTTCCACGGCAGGACGGCGCAGGCCATGGCCCTCACCACGTCACGCGTGTCGATCCGCGGCGATTTCGAGCCTCTCCCCGGCTCCGTGTACCACGCGCCCTACCCGTACTGCTACCGCGCCGCCGGGGGACCCCACGACCCCGGCGCCTGCACCTGCGACTGGGAGGCCCAGCTCGAGCAGCTGTTCGCGCAGGTGGTGGTGCCGTCCAGGGTGGCTGCGTTCGTGGTCGAGCCCGTCCTCGGCGAGGGCGGGTACGTGGTGCCGCCGCCCACCTTCCTGCCCAGGTTGCGGGAGATCGCGTCCCGGCACGGGATCCTGCTCGTGGCCGACGAGGTGCAGACCGGCTTCGGGCGCACCGGCGAGCTGTTCGCCGTGACCCACACGGGCGTCGTGCCGGACATCCTGATGGTGGCCAAGGGGATCGCGTCCGGGCTCCCGCTGGGCGGGATCGTGGCCCGGCGCGACCTGCTGGCCCGCTGGTCTCCCGGGGCACACGGCGGCACGTACGGCGGCAACGCGGTGGCCTGCGCCGCCGCCAACGCGACCCTCGACGTGATCCAGGACCTGGGGCTCGTGCAGAACGCGCGGGATCGCGGGGCACAGCTCCTCGACGCGCTCGCGGCGGTCCGGGGGCGGTTCCCCCGCCTGGGGGACCTGCGCGGGCTCGGCCTGATGGTCGGCCTCGAGTTCGTGCGCCCCGACGAGGGTGACGGCCGCGTCCCCGACCCGGATCTCGCGAAGCGCGTCATCGGGGCGGCGCTGGAACGCCACCTGATCGTGCTCTCGGCCGGGACCTGGGGCCAGGTGGTGCGGCTGATCCCGCCGCTCGTCACCACGCCCCGCGAGATCGATCACGCCGTGGCTGTGCTGGCCGAGTCGATGGAGGTGGCCGGGGCCTGACCCGGGAGGGCCCCCTCCCGGAGGCCGGCCGGATCCAGGGGGAAGCGGCCCCGGCGCGGATCAGGCGGTGACGGCCGGCCGGAGCGCCTCCGGCAGCGGGCGGTGCCGCTCTGGCGCCGTGATGTACCGGTCGAGCAGATCGCGGGTGCCGTTCACCCGCAGCTCGTGGAACAGGAGCTCGAGCTTCTGTGCCTGCGTCAGGAGGATCTCGTCCTTGGTCTCGAGCTCCCACAGGCGGCGCTTGAGTGGGCCGAGCGCCTTCTTGCGCGTCTTGTAGACGAACTGCTGGTCCGTCTCGCCGGGCGTCCGCTCGGCCGCGCAGTTGGTCTGCACCCAGAGCTCCACCTCGTCGTGCAGCGCCTGCGGCGTCGCGGGGTGGTCGTACAGCGTGTTCTGGAACCCCGTGGCGAGGTGGATCTCGGCCGTGTCGACCTCGGGGAACCGGTGGAACAGCGCGTCGGGGAGCGTGGACGCGCCGTGCTGGACGGCGCCCGCCATCCCGTACTCCCGGCACACCGCGGAGAGCCGCCGGATCGTGTCGAAGTCGACCTTCACCTGGGCCACACCGCCGCCCGGCAGCGGCACCCCGCCGTGGCTGGTGCCCGTCTGGATGCTGACCTTCGAGAGGCCGACCGCGTCCGGCCCTGCCCGGCGGTCGAGCTCGCGGCGGAAGCCGTCCAGGAACGCGCGCAGCTCGGGCTCCGTGGAGTTCTGCTTGCCGACCTCGCCGATCTCCCCGCCGATGCTGACGGTCAGTCCCGCGGGTTCGACCTGCCGGATCAGCGCGGCGAGCTCCGCGGCCCGCTCGTAGTTGGCGCGCTGCTCCTCGTCGACGGTCGGCTTCGACAGGTCCACCAGCGTCGAGCTGTCGATGTCGATGTTCCCGTAGCCCACGCCGATCGCCGTGCGGGTCGCCGCGCGGAGCGATTCCGTCACCGCCTCCGGGTCCGCGGCGTACTTCTTCGCGTTGAACTGGTAGTGGTCTCCCTGGATGAAGACCGGGCCGCTCCAGCCGGCCGCGACCGCGCCGGCGAGGCAGCTGGTGATGTACTCGGCGGGGCGCTGGTACGAGTACTCCTGCTCGCTCCGCGCGAGCTCCAGGATGAGCGGACCGACGTCGTGACGGAGGGCCGTCTCGTACACCGTCCGCGCCATGTCGAACACCTGGGTCCGCAGGTTCATGGCCGGGACCGTGAACCCGCCGATCTCGCCGCGCCCGCGGGCCATGTACAGGTCGTGGATGCTGGCCGAACGGATCCCCAGGGACTGGGCGGCCTCCCAGACGATCCACTGCGCGGCTTCCACGGTGGCCGGGTCCTGGCTGAACGTCGCGCTCCACGCGAGGTCGCGGATTCCGCGGTCACGCAGGGCCGCCGCGTCCTCGATGACGAGCCGCCCGCCCTCGATCCGCGCGATGCCGCGGAGCAGCGCGAGCAGCTCCGTGGGAGAGCCTGCGACGGTGGGCTGGGTCATGGCGTTGCCTCCGGTCGGGGGACGCGGTGGGTGAGGTCGATGTGGTACCCGGAATCCTACCGCGCCAGGCGGAGAACCTCGGGCGGGAGTCCCGGGGCGGTGCAGCGTGATATCCGGATGGGCGCGATATGCGGCGTGACGCGAGATGCGGGCGGTGCCGCGCGGTCCGCTCGCCCGCGGTCAGGCCACGCGCCGGGTTCTCCGATCGAGGTAGTCGACCAGCACGAACTCCTCGAGGCGCTCGGGGCTGGCGTAGAAGGCGCGGCCGCGGTTCATGCGCGTGACTCGATCCACGAACTCGCCGAGCGCGCGTGAGCGCTCCAGCATGAAGGTGTTGATGGTGATCCCGTCCCGCGTGCAGCGCGCCACCTCGCGGAGCGTCTCCTCGATCGTGCGCCGGGTGGGTGGGTAGTTGAACTCCACCCGGCCGTCCTCGATGTGCGCGGTGGGTTCTCCGTCGGTGATGACGACGATCGAGCGGTTCGCGGGCGAGCCGCGCGCCAGGAGCCCCCGCGCCAGCAGCAGCGCGTGCTGGAGGTTCGTGCCGTACTCGTTTCCGTGCCACGACAGCGTTGCCAGGGAACCGGGTGGAATCTCCCGGGCGACGTAGGCGAACCCGACCACGTGCAGGGTGTCGTGCGGATAGCGGGTCCGGATCAGGGTGTCCAGTGCGATCGCCACCTTCCTGGCAGCGACGAAGCAGCCGCGCAGCAGCATCGAGCGGCTCATGTCCAGGAGCAGCACGGTGGATGCGGAGGTCACCTCCTCCGCGTCGTGGACCCGGAAGTCGCCGGGAGCGAGCCGCACCGGCACCCGGCGGACCGCCCCTGGCGGCATGTCCCCCGCCTCGCCGATCGGGGCGGAGAACGCCCTGGACACCGCCCCGTCGAGGGTTCCGCGCAGGTCCAGGTCGAAGGGACGGCCGAACTCGTACGGAGACGAGGTGCCCGTGCGCTCGCCCGTCCAGCCGACGCGGGCCAGCCGGTGCCCGCCGAACGCGTCGCGTCCCAGCCGGCCGAACACCTCGTCCAGCACGCGCTGGCCGATGCGGCGCTGTCCGCGGGCGGTCAGCTCCAGCCGGTCCCCGTCGCGGGTCACGTAGCCCGCATCCTCCAGCGACTGCGCCGCCCGCTGCAGCGCCGCGAACTGCTCCGCCGACTCGGCATCGAGCAGCCGGCGCACCTCGTCCGGATCGACGCGCGCCAGCGCGGACGGATCGCCGGCATCGGTCAGCCGCTCGCCCAGCCGGTCCATCTGCTGCAGCGTCGCGATCTCATCGAGCGCCTGCTCGAGCCCGATGTCGTCGTCGCCGCGGAACGGGAACGGCGCGCCCAGTCCTTCCGGCAGGATCCGGTCCAGCAGCGAGGCGAGGCGTGCCAGGTCGTAGCGCAGCCGGTCGTCGCGGAGCAGCGCATCCATCAGCGATTCCAGCTCGTCGCGCTGTTCCCGGCTGAGGGACCGCAGCAGCGACTGCATGGCCGCCATGCGTTCGGCCAGCTGGGCGATGACATCGTCGAGGTTGCGGGCCCCCGGGAACGCGTCGCCGTAGCGCCCGAGGAACGCGCTCGCGTCCGGGTTGCCACCGGCCAGCCGCTCCTGCAGCAGACGCTGCAGGTCGCGCACCATCTCGCGGGTCGCCCGCAGCCCCTCCGGCGTGGTCGCCTTCAGCCGGTCGGCGAGTCCCCGGAAGGTCGAGTCGAGCATGCGTCCCTGCAGTCGTTCCAGCAGCTGCTGGAACGCGTCGCGAGCCGCCGGCTCGAGGAACTCGTATTCCTCCAGGGCCCGGATCCGCCCACCGGGGTCCTCCGGCAGCGCGTCGAGCGCCGCCCGGTGCCGGCGTGCCAGGTCTCCCAGCATGCGTCGCATCGGACCGGCGAGCTCCGCCGGCACACCGGCCGGCGCCGCGGGCCCGCCGGGGGCGGGATCGCCGCCCTCGTCCGTCGCGCGGCTCTCGTCCGTCGCGCGGTCCTCGTCCGTCGTGCCGGCACCTCCGGCATCGCCGCCCTCGGCCGTGGTGCCGGCATCTCCGGCCTCGCCGGCCTCCGCGAGCCGCCGCTCGATCCCCTCCCGCTCCGTGTCGACGATCTCCTGGAGCTGGCGGCGCAGGTCGCCCATCACGTCGCCCAGCCCGTGCCGCTCCAGCAGTTCGCGGCGCCTGTCGGCGAGGCGCCGCAGCAGCTCCCGCAGCCCCGTCAGCCCGGCGCGGTCCCGGTCCGCGGGCAGCCCGTCCTCCATCATCCGGCGCAGCGCGTCCTCCAGGTCCCCGTCCGCGAGGATGTCCTCGGAAAGCGCGTCGAGCACCTCGTCGGCCTCGAAGCCCGCCGGCTCCTGGCTTCCATCCCAGCGCCTGTACCGGGCCCGGCCGCGGCCGGTGGAGTCGCCGGGAGCCGGCCTCCACTCGTCGCCCGGCGTCACCGCGACGCCCTCGCGGGGAACCGGCCTGAACCGCCCGTCGCCGGGGCGCCCTCGCTCATCGCCGGTACGTCCCGCCGCCGCCCACGGCGGCGTGCCGCTCCTTGTTGAGGCGCCGCTGCAGGTGCAGGCCCTCGAGGACGAACTCCACGGCGGAGGCGATCGACGCGGGCGAGCCCGTCGCCCCGAGGCTCGATGTGGCCTCGCCCAGCCCCGGCACCTCTCGGGCCCACCGCACGTACGAGCGGGACGGGACCAGCTCCCCGGTCTCCACGGTCAGCCCCGCGTCGAACGCGCTGACGATGTCGTCGAGGGAATCGGGGCGGATGCGGCGCCCGAAGACGGCCAGGACCGAGCGGTTGACCAGCCGCTCCACCACGCGCTCCTCGGGAACGTTGTCGCCGATGGTCTCGAGCTCGATCTTGCCGGTCGTCGACGGCAGCAGCGCGACCAGGTCGCTGATCCGTGGCGCCGCCTCAGGCTCCCGAAGCCGGACGGCTCTCCGGTAGGCGTTGGCCAGCAGCGTCTCGAGGTTCGCCACGCTGACCCGGACGCTCACCCCCGAGCGCTGGCTGATCTCCGGCGCCCGGCGCGCGAGATGCGACAGCTCGGCCACCACCTCGAGCATGTAGGGTGGCTCGTCCAGGTGTGGACCGCCCGGCACGTCCTCGAAGCGCATCCGCTCCTGGCGCATGATCGAGATCTCGTGCTCCAGGGTGTGCGGGTAGTGGGTCCGGATCTGGGACCCCAGCCGGTCCTTCAGCGGCGTGATGATCCGCCCGCGGCTGGTGTAGTCCTCCGGGTTGGCGCTCGCCACCACGAAGAGGTCCAGCGGCAGGCGCAGCATGTAGCCGCGCACCTGCACGTCCCGCTCCTCGAGGATGTTGAGCAGCCCGACCTGGATCCGCTCGGCGAGGTCGGGAAGCTCGTTGATCGCGAAGATGCCCCGGTTCGTGCGCGGGATCAGCCCGAAGTGGATGGTGGTCTCGTCGGACAGGTAGCGCCCCTCGGCCACCTTGATCGGATCGACCTCGCCGATCAGGTCGGCGATGGTGATGTCGGGGGTCGCCAGCTTCTCGCCGTAGCGCCGATCGCGCGGGAACCACTCGACGGGAGTGGCATCGCCCCGGGCCGCGACGATCTCGCGCGCGGCCGCGCTCAGCGGGGCGAGCGGGTCGTCGTGGAGTTCGCCGCCGGCGACCACCGGGATCTCCGGGTCCAGCAGCCCGACGAGCAGGCGGGCCATCCGCGTCTTGGCCTGCCCCCGCTCGCCCAGGAAGACCAGGTCCTGGCCGGCGAGGATGGCGTTCTCCACCGCCGGCACCACGGTCTCCTCGTACCCCACGATCCCGGGAAACAGGCGGCCACCGGACGAGAGCAGCGCGACCAGGTTGGCGCGCATCTCCTGTTTCACCGTGCGCGACTGGTAGCCGGCCGCCCGCAGCTCGCCCAGGGTCGCCGGCCGCCGGTCCCGGCCGGGCCGCCGCCGGCGCGGGCTCGCGCCGGGGACCGTACCGGGGGCGGTCGCGGGATCGGCGGTGCGCGGCTCGGCCCCGACGGGCCCGGTTGCGCGCGGGACGGCGGCGCGGGGGCGCCGCTCCGCGGGCGTGGGGCTCACGCCTCGCCCCCCGTCCTGGGCTTCGGCCGCTGCGCCAGCAGCGCGTGCAGTGCCTCCGGCGAGGTGCGCCCGGATGCCACCAGTCCGGCCACCAGGCGGGACCGGGCGACGTGCTCGTGCTCGAACTCGTCCCTCGACAACCCCACGCGCATGGCGAGCTCCGCGGTGATCCCCCACTCGTAGTGCTCCAGCACGTCGCGCTCGCGGTCCCACGTGGCGAGGATCGCGGGCGGTCGGCGCTGGAGGTGCCCCGCCGCGTCGCGCTCCAGGGGCCGCACGTAGTGGCAGGCAACCACGCGGAAGCCGGTCGGGTCGACCGCCTCCGGGCCCCCGCCGGACGGGGCGCCCGTGCCCGGCTCAACTGCCGGGCCGGCGCTCGCCCGTCCGAGAACGAGGACCACGCCCAGGCGTCGCAGTTCGTCGGCACTCACGGACGCCGGTGGGGAACTGAGGATCGTGAACACCTGCTCCAGCGAGGCGGCCTGCATGGTGGCCGCCAGCCCGTACCCGCGCTGCAGGGCCCGGATCAGGACGCGCGCCCGCATCCCGGAGATCGCGGCGGGCGCATCCGCGCCGATCTCGCCGGCGACCAGGCACGTGGTCTCGGGAGGCGCGGGACGGCGCGGGGGAAGCGCCAGCCGGGGGACCGGCGCGGGCCCGCCGGCGACCAGGCCGCGCCCAGCGTGCCCGGTGCCCTCCGGCTCCCAGCCCAGGGCCTCGGCGTCCGCCAGCCAGTCGAACATCTCCTGCTCACCCTGCAGCTCCACGCGTCCGGTCAGGGGAGGCAGCAGGTCCAGGAACGCGTCGAGGACGGCGCGGGCGAACGCGGGCGAGTCGGTGCCTGCCACGACCAGCGGCAGGTTGGCCTCGACGGTGATCCAGAGGAGCGCGGCCAGCTCGGGATCCAGCACGCGCGCGGCGACGAACGATGGGACGGTGATCGAGGCCGACGGCTCCCGCGCAGGGGACCACCGGCCTGGACCCTGCGGGAGACGATCCACGAGGCCTCCAGGACGACTGGCAGGAGATCAGGGCCGGGAGCGTACGCGCGCTCCGGCAGCCCGTCAAACGTCCCGGTTCAGGCCGGAAGCCGCCCCTCCCGGACGATCAGATCGAGCAGCGGGCGCTCCCGGCCGATCGTGGTGGCCGGACCGTGGCCCGGCAGCACCCGCAGCGGATCGCCCAGCAACGCGAGGCGACCGAGAGAGGCGACCATCGCCTCCTCCGATCCGCCCGGCAGGTCGGTCCGACCCCATCCGCCGGCGAACAGCGTGTCGCCGGTGAACAGCAGGCCGTCGTCCGGCGCGAGCAGGCAGACCGAGCCCTCCGTGTGGCCGGGCGTGTGCAGCACCTGGAGCCGGACCGAGCCGAACGGGATCAGGCCGCCCTCGGCCAGCTCGACCGCCGGCACGGAGGGCGGGATCGGGAACGGCGCGAACAGTGGTTGCGGATCCTCCAACCCGTGCCGGTCGAGCGGGTGACAGGCGATGGGGGCGCCCGTCGCCGCCTGCACGGCGGCGTTGTCGCCCACGTGATCCCAGTGGCGGTGCGTGCTGACGATGAGCTTGAGCGTCCACCCGCGCTCGGCGAGCCGCTCTCCGATCCAGGCAACCGACGGGATGGCGGTATCGATCGCCAGGGCTTCCCTGGTCGCCGGGTCGCCGAGCAGGTACACGTTGGTCCCCAGCGGCCCGGTCGCGCGCTGGATCAGCTCCATCGGGAATCCGGGGCCGTCCGCGCCGTCCCGGCTGCCGGCGGATGACCGGCGCGATCGCCGCGATCGGGGGCTCCCACCGGCACGTCCCGTGCCGCCTATGCCCCCGCCGGACGCGGCGCCCCGATCGACCGGCCGGGGGTGGGACCCGCGTCGGGCAGCTCGTCGCCGATCCCCCGCTCGGCACGCACCCGCCGCGCGGCCTCGACCACAACGCGCATCTTCTCCTTCGCCTCCTCGACAGTCCGGGTCTTGAGCCCGCAGTCGGGGTCGACGAAGATCCGCTCCGGCGGCAGGACCTCCAGCGCGCGCCGGATGCCATCCGCCGCCTCGTCCACCGATTCGATGCGGTGGCTGTGCACGTCGACGACCCCCAGCCCGATCGCCTTGGTGAACGGGATGTCCCGGAAGCGCTCGAGCAGGTCGTAGCCCGAGTTCGCCATCTCGAGGTCCACCTGGTCGACCGGGATGTCGAGCATGGTCGGGTAGGCGTGCATGAAGTCGCCGTAGCAGATGTGGGTGATCGCGTGCGCATCGAGCCCGTCCGTGACGATCGCCATCGCCTCGGCCACCAGGGGCAGCTCGTCCATGCGCGCCGAGGCGGCCGGCTCGTCGACCTGGATGTAGCGCGCCCCGGCGGCTGCAAGGTCCATCGCCTCCTCGTGGATGGCGCGGGCCAGGTCCAGCACGAACTCGCGCCGCGAGCCGTAGTGCTCGTCGAAGCTCCAGTCCGCGATGGTGTAGGGGCCCGTGAGCATCCCCTTCACGGGCCGCTTCGTGAGCGACTGGGCGTACGTCCAGGCGTCGACCGTGATGGGATGCGTCCGCCGCACCGGTCCCACCGCGATCGGCTTGTGGTAGTAGCGGTTGCCGTAGCTGCGCACCAGGCCGCCGATCTCGAAGCCGGCCATCTCCTCGGCGAAGTAGGTGGCCATGTCCCCGCGGTACATCTCGCCGTCGACCAGGATGTCGACCCCCAGCTCCTCCTGGAACCGGATCCAGTCCTCGGTGGCGCGGCGCTCCAGGGCGTGCAGCTGATCGTCGCCGAGACGCCCGGCGGCATGCTCGGCGCGCGCCTTCACCAGCTCGGGCGGCTTGGGAAACGATCCGACCGACGTGGTCCACAGCCCGTTGCTCATGGCCGGCCTCCCCGTGCTGCAGCTCCGGGTCGCCGGGACGGCGGCTCGTAGACCCCGAGCGCGGCGCTCCGCGCATCGACGGCCCGGGGGTCGATGGCCTTCGCGAGCTCCTCGGGATCCGCGATGGTGGCTTTCCTGGCCGCCTCCGCCAGGGCCTCGATCTTCGCCTTCGCGCGGTCTCGCGGGAGGTACTCGAGGCTGGTCGAGGGGGCCAGCGCGACACGGTCCAGGCCCCGGCCGCCGGTGGACGCGGCATAGTGCGCGGCCCAGATCATCACCGGCTCGTCGTCGGCGCGCGTGTTCCGGGCGTTCGCCACGCCGCAGACGATCCCGCGCTCACCTGGGGCGCGGGCGATCAGCTCCCAGTTGTCCGGGCCCGCGATGAGGTCGAACAGGTAGCTGCGGAACGGCAGCTCGAACAGCAGGTCCGCGCCTGCGGCCACCGCGTCACCCATCGTGATCGCCAGGCAGAGGTGGGCCTCCTCGAGGCCACGGGTGACGCGCCGGAGCGCCTCGCCGGCCAGCGCCCGTTCGGCCACGTCGTCCGGTCCGATCAGCGTCAGTGCGTTCTCGTCGAGCTGGATCACCGGCACGCCGGCGTCCCGGAGGGCGAGAAGCTCCAGGTTCAGCGCCTCGGCGAGCGCCAGCGTCAGCCGCTCGCGGCCGACCTCGCCCGGGTCCGACAGGCGGGCGAGCGTGTACGGCCCGACGAGGCACTGCTTGACCGGCGGTGCCGCGATGCCCCGCTCGTGCGCCAGCGATACTGCGACGTCGCGGGCGAACCGCCAGTCGTCGACGGTGATCGGGGACACCCAGGCGGGCTCCTCCAGCGCGCGCGGCTGCCGGTAGTACGTGTTGGTGTCGAAGTACCGCAGGAGCCCCGTGACTTCGAACCCGCGCAGCCCGCGCGCCACGGCCGTCTGCTGGTCGTCCCAGCGGACCTGGCCGTCGGTCAGCAGCTCGAGCCCGGCGTCGAGCTGCTCGGCCATCACCTCGCGGACCAGATCGTCCTGGGCCGCCCGGAACGCGGCGTCGTCGATCTCCCCGCGCTCGAGCCTGGCGTGCGCGGCTCGCACGCGGAACGGCTGGCCGGGCAGCGGGGTGCGTGGATAGGCTCCGACGAGCGTGGCGAACATGAGGGCTCCCGAGGCGGTGGACGACCGGGCGATTGTACGGGAACGGTCCGGGGAGGCCGGCCGTGGCCTCCGGGTCCATGAGGCCGGTCGGGGGGGATTGCTCGGGGTGCCGGGCCGGTCGCGGGCGCGCCGGCTGAGACCGCCGCGCGACGGTCGGCCGTGGATCACCGACAATCGGCCCCATGACGTCGCCCCGCACCGCGACCCCCGACAGGGCCACCCTGGTCCCGGCCATCACCGTCCGCGGCACCCACGGCGCGGTCGCCTCGCCGCACGCGCTCGCCACCGAGGCTGGACTCGGCGTGCTCCGCGCGGGTGGCAGTGCGGTCGACGCCGCCATCGCCACGAACGCGGCGCTCTCGGTCGTCAACAGCTACATGTGCGGCCTGGGCGGCGACGCCTTCTGGCTGATCTGGACCCCGGCTCAGGGGCTGGAGGCCCTCAACGGGAGCGGCCGGTCGGCGGCGACGGCCACCATCGAGGCGGCACGGTCGGCAGGCCTTGCGACGATGCCGGAGCGCGGGCCCTGGACCGTGACCGTCCCGGGCGCCATTCGATCCTGGGGCGACGCACACCAGCGGCACGGCCGACTCGCCTGGCCCGACCTGTTCGCCCCGGCGATCGAGCTGGCCGACGGCTTCGCGGCCAGCCCCACCTGGTGCGCCACGATCGAGCGCGCCACCGGCCTGTTCGGCACCGACTCCGACTGGGCACGGGCGTTCCGGCCGCACGCCCGCCCCTGGAGGGTCGGGGAGCGGGTGGCCCTGCCCGCGCTCGCGGGCACGCTGCGGCGGCTCGCGGCCGAGGGACCGGGCGACGCCTACGACGGCGCCCTCGCCCGGCAGGCGGCCGGCTACCTCGAGCGCGCCGGGTCGCCGTTACGGACCGCGGACCTCGCCGCCCACGCGTCCACGTGGGGCGACCCCATCCGCGTGAGGTACCGGGGCGCCGAGGCCACCTCCCACCCCCCGAACAGCTCGGGCGCAGTGGCACTCGAGCTGCTGCAGATCCTCGCGGCATTCGACCCGCCCGCGCCGTCGTCGTTCGGGCCCCACGGTGTCACCGATGGCCGCTGGGTGCACCTCGCGCTAGAGGCGGCGCGCCTGGCGATCGCCGATCGCGACACCTGGCTCACCGACCCGGAGGCAATGGCAGAGGGGGTCCTCGGCATGCTGCTCGACCCGCGCCGCGCGGCGGAGCTGGCCGGCCGCATCGATCCCGTCCGCGCGACGCCACCCCGCCCCCTCGCGGGGCCCCGTGGCGGAGGCACCGTCTACCTCGCCACCGCCGACTCGGCGGGCGGGGCCGTCAGCCTCATCGAGTCGAACTACAGCGGCTTCGGCTCCGGCCTGGTGGACCCCGCCACCGGCATCGCCTACCAGAACCGGGGCGCGTTCTTCTCGCTCGACCCGGGCCACGCGAACGCGCTGGCGCCCCGGAAGCGGACCATGCACACGCTGACGCCGGGCATGCTCTTCCGGGACGGCCGGCCGTGGATCGTCCACGGGTCGATGGGCGGCGAGATCCAGCCGCAGGTCTTCGCCCAGTTCGTGTCGGCGGTGGTGGACGGGGAGCGGGCGATCGCCGACGCGGTCGCCGCGCCGAGGTTCGCCGCCGACGCCGACCGGCACTACGCGCCTCCGGCGGTCACGCGGCTGGAGGGCGGCATGCTCCGGGAGGTCGGCGAGGTCC
>JAJYEB010000300.1 GCA_021790375.1 Chloroflexota bacterium
GACCATCCGCAGCCACGACCACGTGTGGAACCCGGTGCGCGGCGAGGAGGAGCGCATCGGCCAGGTGCTCGCGCTGCACGGCAAGGACCAGGAGGCCGTCGGCGAGCTCAAGGCCGGCGAGATCGGCGCGATCGCGAAGCTCAGCGCCACACTGACCGGCGACACGCTCACGCCGCGCGAGCGGCCGCTCACCATGCCGCCCCTGCAGTTCCCGGCCCCCACCCTGCCGGTGGCGATCGAGCCGCAGACCAAGGCCGACATGGACAAGATGGGCCAGGCGCTGGGCCGGCTGGTCGAGGAGGAGCCCACCGTCCGGGTCGAGCGGCAGGCGGAGACCGGGGAGCAGCTGCTCTGGGCCGTGGGTGAGAACCAGATCCAGGTGCTGGTGGAGCGGCTGAAGCGCAAGTTCGGAGCCGCCGTCCTCACGCACGCGCCCCGCATCCCGTACCGGGAGACCATCCGCGGTCGCACGCAGGTCGAGGGGCGGCACAAGAAGCAGACCGGCGGGCACGGCCAGTTCGGGCACGTGTGGATCGAGATCGAGCCCAACCCCGGTGCCGGCGTCGAGTTCAACGAGAAGGTCGTGGGCGGCGTGGTCCCCAAGCAGTTCTTCCCCGGCGTGGAGAAGGGGGTGCGGGACGTGGCCTCCAGGGGCGTGATCGCGGGTTACCCGGTGGTCGACTTCAAGGCCACGCTCTACGACGGCTCGTTCCACCCGGTGGATTCGGACGAGCTCTCGTTCCGGCTGGCGGCGTCGATGGCGACCCGCAAGGGTCTGCTCGACGCCAGCCCGGTGCTCCTGGAGCCGATCATGGAGGTGGAGATCCGGGTGCCCGAGGCCTACATGGGCGACGTGAACCGCGACCTCAACACGCGCCGTGGCCGGGTGCTGGGCATGGACAGCGCGGGCGGCGGCATCCAGGTGGTGCGGGCGCATGTCCCGCAGTCCGAGCTGGCCACGTACGCGACCGAGCTCCGCGCGTTCACCGCGGGGCGCGGCACGTTCTCCGCGACGCTCGACCACTACGAGGACGTGCCGGCGCACATCGCGCAGAAGGTCATCGACGCGCACAAGAAAGAGGAGACCGCCGCCGCGCACTGAGCGCCGGGCGTCACCCATGTCGCCCGCGGGCGCTTGCGCGCAAGCCCCTCAGCCCCCGAGCGCCGACCGTCAGCCCCCGAGCGCCGACCGCGCCTCCGCGAGGGTGAATGCTCCCTCGTAGAGCGCTCGACCCAGGATCACGCCGTCGCAGCCCGCGTCCCGGACCATGGCCACGTCCCGGGCACTCCGGACCCCGGCCGAGGCCAGCAGGCGCGAGGACGGAGCCAGCCTGCGGACGCGCGCGAGGAGGTCGAGGTCGGGGCCCGCCATCGTCCCGTCACGTGAGATCGACGTGACCTCCAGGTTCGTGATGCCGGCGTCGACCAGGCGCGCGATCGCCCGATCCAGCGGCTCCGATGTCGCCCCCGGGCGCCAGCCGTCCCCCACGGCCCGCCCCTCGCGGACGTCCAGGGCCGCCACCACGCGGGCGCTCCCGTGCCCCGCAACCAGACGGGCGGCCAGCGTCGGGTCGGCGAGCAGCGCGGTTCCCAGCACCACCCGTGCGGCACCCGTCGCGAGCGCACGGGCCACCGACGCCTCGTCACGCAGGCCGCCCGCGACCTCGCTCGGGACCCCGCTCTCCAGGCCGGCACGCACGATTTCGGCCGTCACCGCCGCCTGTGCCGCGCTGCCGGACAGTGCGCCGTCCAGGTCGACGATGTGCAGCACGTCGGCCCCCTCGCGGGCCCATCGTCGGGCCATCGCCGCCGGGTCCCGGCCGTAGACGGTGGCCTGCGCGGGATCGCCGTTGCGGAGGCGGACGACGCTTCCCCCCAGGACGTCGATCGACGGGGCGAGGATGAATGCAACCATGGGGGTCTCGCCCTGGCCGGTGCCTGCCTCTGCCGTCACGCGCCGCCCTGTGCGGTCATGGGCCGCCGCTGGCGTCGTACGCGCCGATCGTCATGCGCCAGCGCGCCGTCATGCGCCCCCTGCCCTGTCATGTTAGCATGCTACTACGTCATCAGGACGACGACACGCGGCACCAGAGGCCGACGGCACGGCGTCACGGCGACGGCGATCAGGCACCACCTGCCCGGCGACGGCGACCGTCACCAGGCATCACCCGACGGGGAGACGACCTGAACCGATGCTCTCACGCGACGAGGCCTGGCAGACCACCGAGACCGATGCGCTGCTTGACGCGATCGTCGACCTGCGCGATCGGGACGAGGCGGCGCGCTTCCTGCGGGATCTCTGCACCCTGGGCGAACTGCATGACCTCGCCCAGCGCTGGCAGATCGTCCGGCTGCTGGCGGAGGGCCGCCACTACGGAGAGGTGTCCCGCCTGACCGGTGCCAGCACGGCGACCGTGACCCGCATCGCGCAATGGCTGCACCACGGGACCGGGGGATATGCCCGGGCGCTGGAGCGCCTGAGGACCGCCGAGGCCGCCACCCCGGCAACAGCGGTTCCGACCGCCGCGGTGGCCGATGGGCACGCGAGCGCCACGCCGGCGACATCGACCCGAGCGGATCGTTCGTGACCTCGCACCTCCGGCTCGCAGTCCCCAACAAGGGCCGCCTCCTCGAGCCGACCATCGCGCTGCTTCGCGATGCCGGGCTGGTGTTCGACGCCCGCGAGCGCTCGCTGGTGAGCCGGTGCGAGAACTTCCCGCTCGACATCCTCTTCGTGCGCACCGAGGACATCGTGGAGTTCGTCGGGGACGGGGTTGCCGACATGGGGATCACCGGCACCAACCTGCTTGCCGAGTCGGGACGGCCGCTGGAGGTGAGGGCCTCGCTCCACTACGGCCGCTGCCATCTCGACGCGGCCGTGCCGTCGGATTCCGCCGCGCAGACCCTCCACGATCTCGCCGGCTGCCGCGTCGCGACCTCGCACCCGGCCTTCGCCGGCCGGTATTTCCGCGAGCACGGGATCGACGTCGAACTGGTCCCGATCAGCGGCGCGGTCGAGGTGGCGCCGCGCATGGGCCTCGCCGACGCCATCGTCGACCTGGTCTCCACCGGCTCGACGCTGCTGGTGAACGGGCTCCGCTCGGTGGGTACCCTGCTCGCCAGCGAGGCCGTGCTGGTGGCCGGGCGGGGCGCGGACGGCCCCGCGGCCGAGGTCGTCACCATGCTGCAGGCCGTCGTGGACGGCCGGGAGCGCC
>JAJYEB010000301.1 GCA_021790375.1 Chloroflexota bacterium
GCTGGCGGGCGCGGTGCTCGCCGACCCGGCACCCGCGCCCATGGTGCGCAGCTGCCGCCGGAGCACCTTGCCGACCCCGCTGCGCGGCAGGGCGGGAACGAACTCCACCAGCCGCGGCAACTTGTACCCGGCGAGGTTCGCGCGGCAGTGCTCCACCACCATCTCGACCGTCAGCTCGGCACCCGGACGGGGCACCACGAACGCCTTCGGCACCTCGCCGAGCCGCTCGTGGGGGGCCCCGATCACCGCCGCGTCGGCGATCATCGGGTGGTCGTAGAGCACCTCCTCGACCTCGCCCGGCCAGACGTTGATGCCGCCCACGATGATGACGTCCTTCTTGCGGTCGACGATGCGGAAATAGCCGTCCTCGTCGCGCATCGCGATGTCACCGGTGCGCAGCCAGCCTTCCTCGTCGAGGACCAGCGCGGTCTCCGCCGGGTTCTCGTAGTAGCCCTTCATGACCTGCGGGCCGCGCACGAGCAGCTCGCCCTCCTCGCCGGGCGCCACCTCCCGGCCGTCCTGCAGCGAGATCACCTTCGCGTCGGTCGAGGGGAACGGCACGCCGACGGTGCCGGGGCGCCGGTCCCCGTAGAGCGGGTTGGAATGGGTGACCGGGCTCGCCTCCGAGAGCCCGTAGCCTTCGACGACCCTCCCCTTCGTGACTGCCTCGAACCGCCGCTGGACTTCGGCGGGCAGCGGCGCGCCCCCGCTGATGCACCCGTCGATGGACCGCAGGTCCAGCTGCGCCGCACGCGGATGCGCGGCGATGGCCTGGAACATCGCCGGGACCCCGGGGAACATGCGCGGCCGTTCGTGGGCGATCGCCTCGAGCATCTCCTCCGTCTCGGGGCGGGGCAGCAGCACCTGCCGCTGTCCCAGGAGGATCGCCATGTTCATGGCCACGGTCAGGCCGAAGATGTGGAAGTACGGCAGGGCGCCGAGAACGGTCTCGCCGGGCGTCGCCCGGGGGAACCAGGCAGCCACCTGGACCGCGTTGGCCACCAGGTTGCGGTGCGTGAGCATGGCGGCCTTCGGCACGCCCGTGGTGCCGCCGGTGGGCTGCAGCAGGGCCACGTCGTCGGGACCCGCGGCGGACGGGAACGAGGACGGATCCGCCCGGTCGATGAGCCGCGCGAGGTGGGGCATGGCCGGCGTGTCGGCCACGGGGTGCCAGCGGCCCTCCCGCCGCGCCTTGAGCGGGTAGAGCCGGGCCTTGATCGCGGGGAGCTGCTCGGCGATCCCGACCGTCGCGACCGGGCCGTCGATGCCCGCCTCCTCCCTCGCCGCCCGCACCCGCGGCGCGACCAGGTCCATCGCGACCGAGGCGACCGGCCGCCCCAGGCGGACGAGGTCGAGGATCTCGCGCGGCACGTAGAGCGGGTTCATCGGCATGCCGACGGCCCCCGCGCGCAGCAGCCCGTAGAAGGCCACCACGTACGCGGGGCACGTGGGCAGGTGCAGGCTGACCACGTCGCCCGGCCCCACGCCGGCATCCCGGAACGCGTGGGCCATGCGATCGACCTGCCGGTCCAGCGCGGCGAAGGTCGTGGTGCGCCCGTAGAAGCTCAGGGCGGCCGCCGAGGGCCATCGGGCTGCCGCCTGCCGGAGCAGGCCGTCGAGCGGGACCTCGGGGATCTCGACCTCGGCCGGGACCCCCTGGTCGTAGTGCGTGACCCAGGGCCTGGGTCGTGCCATCACCGTCGCCATCCCTCGGCCTCCTCGTTCGCCGGTCCCGCGCCGGGCGCGGCCAGCTACACCCGGTAACCGCCTCGAGCCACCAGCGCCTCGGCCACCGACCGCCGGAGCGCGATCAGGTCCAGCGGCTCGCGGCGGAGCAGCCTCCGCAACCCGGCCAGGACCATCCGTCGATCGTCACCCTCCTGGACCCGCGCCGCGACCTCGGCCGTCCCGCGCTCCACGGCGGCGATGCCCGAGGCGACGACCAGCCGCGCGAGGTCCGCCTGGAGCGAGTCCCCTGACGCGCGTGCCCGGAGCACCGCGGACTCGGCCGCGAACAGCGCGATGGCGATGTCGGCGACCCGGTACAGGACCTCCTGCTCGTCCTCCAGCCGCTCGCCGTACCGCTGGACCGCGGCGCCGGCGGCGACCAGCAGCGCCGTGCGCATCGCCCGCACCTGCCGGAGCTCCTCGTCGAGCGGCCCGCCGCCCTCGACCGGAGCCTCCGGCGAGACGAGCGAGTCGGCCGCCCGCTTGGCCGGCCCCAGGAGGTCCAGGCGCCCCCGCGTCGCCCGGCGCAGCAGCATCCCGGGCACCAGGAGGCGGTTCACCTCGTTGGTGCCCTCCCAGATCCGGTGGATCCGCGCGTCGCGGTACATCCCCGCCACGCCGGAATCCTCCATGTAGCCGTACCCGCCCATCAGCTGGAGCAGGTCGTCCACCACCTCGTTGAGGCCGTCCGAGGCGAGCACCTTGGCGATCGAGCACTCGATCGCGTACTCCTCCAGCGCGGCCCGTGCCTGCTCGGGATCGCCGTGCGCGCCGGCGAGCAGGCCGTCGATCAGCCCTGCGCTGCGGTAGGTCACCGACTCCACCGCGTACGTCCGCTCGGCCATGGTCGCGACGCGCTCGCGGGTGAGGGGCAGGTCCAGCAGCCGCTGGCCGAACAGGCGCCGATCGGCCGCGTACGCCATCGCCTGGTCGATGGTGGGGCGCATCCCGCCGAGACAGCCGGCGGCGAGCTTGAAGCGGCCGACGTTCAGGACGTTGTAGGCCACGATGTGGCCACGTCCGATCTCGCCCAGGACGTTCTCCACCGGAACGCGCGCGTCGGCCAGCGTCAGCGCGCAGGTCGACGAGCCCCGGACGCCGAGCTTGTGCTCCTCCGGCTCGACGGTCAGGCCGGGCGTGTCGCGCGGCACCAGGAAGGCCGTGAACCGTTCGCCGTCGACCTTGGCATAGATCGTGAACAGGTCGGCGAACCCGGCGTTGGTGATGAACTGCTTGCTGCCGTTGAGCAGGTAGTGGGTGCCGTCGGGCGAGAGGTCGGCGCGCGTCCGGATCGCCTGCGCGTCGGAGCCGGCTCCCGGCTCGGTGAGCGCGTACGCCGCCACGACCGAGCCGTCGGCGAGCCCCGGCAGCCAGCGCCGCCGCTGCTCGTCCGTGCCGAAGAAGACGAGCGGCAGGGTCCCGATGCCGACGTGGGCCCCGTAGGTCACGGCAAGGCTCCCGGCCTCCGCGAGCCCCTCGCTC
>JAJYEB010000302.1 GCA_021790375.1 Chloroflexota bacterium
GCCGTGCATCCAGGCCATCTCGAAGGGTGACTACGGCCACGACATCGAGCAGGTCATGCTGTTCCTGGACGGGCGCCAGGAGCAGGTGACGCGCCATCTCCGCCGCGAGATGGAGACGGCCTCCGCGACGCTCGACTACGAGCGGGCGGCATCCCTGCGCGACCAGCTGCGGGCGGTGGAGCGGACCACCGAGAGCCAGAAGATGGCGGCCTACTCGCGGACGCAGCAGGACGTGCTCGGGCTCGCGAGGGGGGCCGGCGAGGCGGCCGTGCAGCTCTTCGTCGTGCGGGGCGGCCGGATGGTCGGGCGCGACGTGTTCACCATGGTCAGCCGGTCCGAGGTCCCCGACGACGAGGTGCTCGCCGCGTTCGTGAAGCAGTACTACGCCTCCGCCGCGTCCGTGCCGCCCACGATCCTGGCGCCGTTCCGTCCCGCCGAACCGGAGGACCTGGAGGCGTTCCTGGCCGAGCGCCGCGGTGCGCGGGTGACGCTGGCGGTGCCGCAGCGCGGCGAGAAGCGCGAGCTCGTGGCCCTGGCGACGCGCAACGCGGAGGAGGCGCTGGCGCGCGAGCAGGCGCGCCGGCTGGCGGATCACGGCCAGCTGCTGGCTGCGCTGGACGAGCTGGCCGACGCGCTCGGGCTGCCGGCCGCGCCGGTCCGGGTCGAGTGCTACGACATCAGCACCATCCAGGGCAGCGACACCGTGGGCAGCATGGTGGTGTTCGTCGACGGGAAGCCCGCCTCGAGCCAGTACCGGCGGTTCCGGATCCGGACCGTGGAGGGCACGGACGACTTCGCCAGCCATCGCGAGGTGCTGCGCCGTCGCTTCCGGCGCGCCGCGCTCGAGGTGGAGGAGGGGACGCCGGAGGGAGAGGTGCGCTGGCGCATGCCCGACCTGGTCCTGATCGACGGCGGCAAGGGGCAGGTCTCCGCGGCGAAGGAGGTCCTCGACGAGCTGGGCCTCCACGACCTGCCGCTGGCCGGCATCGCCAAGCAGCGCGAGGAGCTGTTCCTGCCCGGCGCACACGACCCGATCGTGCTGCCGGGGACGTCGCCCGCGCTGCACCTGGTGCAGCGGCTGCGGGACGAATCGCACCGCTTCGCGATCACGTACCACCGCAGCCTGCGGGGCAGACGCCAGACCCGCTCGGCCTTCGACGAGCTGCCGGGGCTGGGCCCCAAGCGGCGGCGCGCGCTGCTCCGTGCATTCGGGTCGGTCCGACGCATCCGCGAGGCGTCGGTCGAGGAGATCGCCGCCGTCCCGGGCATCGGGGCGGGGCTGGCCGGGCGCGTGCACGACACGCTGGCAGCCGGGTGAGACGCCGCGTGGGGTGCCGCGCGACGCGGACCGGGATCCGGGGCGCGTGACGCCGATCGAGGCGATCGCCATCGCCGGGGCCGGCGTGGCCGCGGGGACCATCAACACCATCGTGGGGTCGGGCTCGCTGATCACCTTCCCCACGCTGCTCGCGTTCGGCTTCCCGCCGGTGGTCGCCAACGTGTCGAACACGCTCGGGCTCGTGCCGGGCGGTGCGAGCGGTGTTGTCGGGTACCGCCGCGAGCTTGCCGGGCAGCGGTCGCGGATCCTGCGCCTGGGCCTGGCCGGGGCGCTGGGCGGCGTCACCGGGGCCGTGCTGCTCCTCGCCCTACCGGCCACCACGTTCGAGCGGGTCGTCCCGTACCTGATCCTGGTCGCGTGCGCGCTCGTCGCGTTCCAGCCGCGGCTCTCGCGCGCCCTGGCCCGGCATCGCCCCGGCGGCGCGGAGCACTCGCTGGCGCTCGCCGGGCTCGTGTACCTGACGGGGATCTACGGGGGGTACTTCGGGGCGGCACAGGGCGTGATCCTGATCTCGCTGCTCGCGATCTTCGTGCCCGACGACCTCCAGCGCCTCAACGGGCTCAAGAACCTCGTCACGCTCTTCGTCAACGCGATCGCGGCCGTCCTCTTCATCCTGCTCGCACCGGTGTCCTGGATCGCGGTCGCGCTGGTCGCCGCCGGATCGATCGCCGGCGGGCAGATCGGGGCCGCGGTCGGCCGCCGCCTCCCGCCCCTGGTGCTGCGCGGCGTGATCGTGGTGGTCGGCACGATCGTCGCGGTCGGGATGCTGGCCGGCTGAGCATCGGGCGGCCCGAAGGGGACCGCGGTGGCCCGAAGGGGACCGCGGTGGCCCGCGACCCGCGCCGCCCTGGGTCCCGGTCCGCATCGCGCGGACGACGCGCGCGTGCCGTCCGGCCGGCACGGCCGGACCCCGAGCCTGCTATAGTCCCGCCCGATGCGCCGGATCACCCCCATTCTCATCGTCGTTGTCGGCCTGCTCGCGCTCGCGATCGACTTCTCGTTCGCCATCGCCCCGGGCCTCACCAACCCCGTCACGGGCAACCCGATCGAGACGCGCCTGGGCCTGGACCTCCAGGGCGGCGTCGAGGTCGACTACCAGGTCCTGCCCGCCAACGGCAAGACGCCCACCGGGTCGGACCTCAACACGATCGTCGGGATCATCGACCGGCGCGTCAACGCGACCGGCACGACGGAGCCCGTGATCGAGACCAAGGGCAGCAACCAGATCTCGGTCCAGCTGCCCGGCGTGAGCGACATGCAGCAGGTGGTCAAGCTCGTGGGCTCCACCGGTCAGCTGACGTTCGTGCCGCTGCCCCCGGCCACGTACGGGACCTCCACGGCCGCCGGCACCAAGGCGGTCCCGGCCGACGGCGACCCGATCGATCCCACCCTCAAGCCGCTCTTCGGCGGGGACCAGGTGGCCTCGGCGAACGCGACGTTCGACCAGACCACCAACCAGCGGGCGGTCGCCTTCACGCTGAAGGACCCCGCCAAGACGATCTTCGCGCAGTGGTCGTCCAGCCACATCGGCGACTTCTTCGCGATCGTGCTCGATGGCACGGTGGTCTCGGCGCCCTACATCAAGAGCGCGATCACCGACGGCAGCGGCCAGATCAGCGGCAGCTTCACCGCGGCCCAGATGAACGACCTGGTGACGGTGCTGCAGTACGGCGCGCTGCCGTTCCCGCTGCAGGAGATCAGCAGCCAGAACGTGCCCGCCACGCTCGGCGCCGACTTCCTGCACCGCACGCTGCTAGCCGGCCTGCTCGGCATCGCGCTGGTGTTCATCTTCATGCTGGTCTACTACCGGCTCCCCGGCGCGGTGGCGGTGCTGGCGCTGCTGTACTACACGGTGGTGGTGCTGGC
>JAJYEB010000303.1 GCA_021790375.1 Chloroflexota bacterium
CGATCGCGCCGGTGCGCGCCGCACCGTGCAGCGCCCGATCGGGCCGCGCCACCTGCCGCCCGGTGGCGGATACGCGCCACCGCCCGGCTCGCCGCCCGCCGGGACGCCCTTCCGGACCTCCCGGGACCTCGACGCCCGGCGCGAGGCGTACTACCGCGCGTCCGGGGTGCGACCGATGGGCGGGGTCGGGCGTCCCGGCCTCCCGGGCGGGCCCGCGGACTCGAGTCGGGTCGTGCCCGAAGAAGGCCGGCCCGGTCCCGGTCGGCCCGTGCCGCCGCCCGGGCGGGGCACGGTTCCGCCGAGGCCGCTCGTCCCGGGCGAGCGCCGCTACCGCGACGGAGATCGTGTGCGCCACGGCGCGTTCGGGGAGGGAACGGTGGTCAGCTCGAAGCTGACGCGCGACGACGAGGAGGTCACCGTGGCATTCCCCGACCGCGGCATCAAGGTGCTGTTGGCCAGTCTCGCGAACCTCGAGTTGCTGGGATAGGTCGCACCGGGATCCGTGGGGGGCCGTGCCGCGGGCGGCCTCGCCGCGGGCGTCCCGCGCTGCGGGCGGCCGTGCCGCGGGCGGCCTCGCCGCGGGCGTCCCGCGCTGCCTCTCGCCCGGCCGGGCCGGTCCCGGCCGGCACGGACGGTCCCTGGCGGCACGGACCCTGCAGAACCTGCGCCGGCAGCACGGTATGTCGGCTCGGGGACCCCCTCGAGGGTCGCGGGCGGCCGTGTCGGGTCCGGCGGCGGTCCGGCGGAACGTGAGTCGCGTCCGGACGGCAGCAGGGCGTCCCGCGCCGTCAGTCCAGAGCGGCCGCCACCGGACATAGCGGTCCCCGTGTGCACAACCTGCAGGATGACCGGCGCGGGACGCGAGGCGCAGCGGACGGCGCAGCCGACGTGGCGCGGAGTAGACGCCGGTGGCGCGCACCTGCCAGGCCGTACCATTGCCGCCATGGTCAGCACCGACCCGGCGGCCCGGGCGGCCGAGCTGCGCGCGCAGATCGAGCGGGCGAACCGGCTGTACTACGAGGAGGACGCGCCCGAGCTGACCGACGCCGAGTACGACGCCCTGATGCGGGAGCTGATCGGGCTCGAGGAAACACACCCGGAGTTGCGCACGCCGGACTCGCCCACCCAGCACGTCGGCGTGGCCCCGGCCGGGCGCTTCGCTGAAGTCCGCCACGAACGTCCGATGCTCTCGCTCTCGAACGCGTTCGGAGAGGACGAGCTCCGGGCGTTCGACGCGCGCGTCCGTCGCGGGCTCGGTCTTCCGGCCGCCCCGGAGCCCGTTCCGGACCTCCGCTATGTCGCCGAGCTCAAGATCGATGGCCTCGCGGTCAGCCTGCGCTACGAGCGTGGCAGGTTCGCCCGCGGCGCGACCCGGGGCGACGGCACCACCGGGGAGGACGTGACCCCCAACCTGCGCACGATCAGGGCCATCCCCGGCCGATTGCCCGAGCCGCTCGAGATCGAGGTACGCGGTGAGGTGTACATGCCCAGGGCCGAGTTCGCCCGGATCAACGCCGAGCGCGAAGAGGCGGGGCTTCCGCTCTACGCGAATCCACGGAACAGCGGCGCGGGCTCGCTCCGTCAGCTCGACCCCGGGGTCACGGCGAGCCGGCGGCTGTCGTTCTGGGCGTATCAGCTGCTGGATGGCTCCGGCGCGCCGGGCGCGGCGCCCGCGGCCCAGTCGCAGGCCCTGGCGCGGCTCGAGGCGCTGGGTTTCCCCGTCGAACCTCACCGGGAGGCCGACCTCGACATCGAGGGGGTGCTCCGCTTCCTCGAACGCTGGCAGGAGGCGCGGCACTCCCTCGACTACGAGACCGACGGCGTCGTCGTGAAGGTGGACCGTTTCGACCAGCAGGAGCGGCTCGGCATGGTCGCGCGCGCGCCGCGCTGGGCGATCGCGTACAAGTTCCCGCCGGAGCAGGTCGAGACCGTGGTCGAGGACATCGTGCCCTACGTGGGCCGGACCGGGACCCTGACGCCGGTCGCCCACCTGGTCCCCGCGAAGGTGGCGGGCTCCACGGTGTCGCGCGCCACGCTCCACAACCTCGACGAGGTCCGGCGCAAGGACATCCGGATCGGCGACCACGTGATCCTCCAGAAGGCGGGCGACGTGATCCCCGAGGTGGTGGGACCCGTGGTGGAGAAGCGGACCGGCGGGGAACGCATCTTCGAGATGCCCGGGCGCTGCCCGGTCTGCGGCACGCCCATCGTGCGCGACGAGGGCGCGGTCCGCCACTACTGCCCCAACCCGGCCTGTCCCGCGCGGGTGATCCAGGCGTACGCGCACTTCGCCGGGCGCGGCGGCATGGACATCGAGGGAGCCGGATGGGCGGTGCTGCAGCAGCTGCTCCAGCGCGGCATGGTCCGGAGCCGCGGCGACTTCTACCGCCTGCGCGTGGAGGACCTGGAGACGCTCGAGCGCTTCGCCCGGAAGAGCGCGCAGAACCTGGCCGACGCCATCGAGCGGTCGCGGCGCCGGCCGCTGTCCCGGATCCTGAACGCGCTCGGGATCCCGCAGGTGGGCGAGCAGACCGCGATCGACCTGGCCGACTGGGCGGCGGCGACGTGGCCGCCCGCCGACGGCGAACCGATGGGTGGGCCGGAGGGGTGGACGGCGCGCGTGGCCCGGGCACTCGGCGAGGTCGCACGGGACGTGCCGGGACGGTTCGAGGAGGTGCCCGGTGTCGGGTCGGTGGTGGCCGACGCGATCGCGCGCTACTTCGCCGACGAGGCCACGGCCGCGATTCTCGACGACCTGGTCGCCGCCGGTGTCGAGGCCGAGCGGCCGCGGCCGCGGCCCGTGCCGGCCCCCGGGGGAGCGGGGAGTGCGCTGGCAGGCAGGACGGTGGTCGTGACCGGCACGCTGCCGGGCTTCAGCCGACAGGAGGCCGAGGAGGCGATCCGGGCCGCGGGGGGACATCCGGCGGGCTCGGTGTCGAGGAAGACGGACTACGTCGTCGCCGGCGAGAACGCCGGCTCGAAGCTGGCGAAGGCACAGGAGCTGGGTGTCCCCGTACTCGACGAGGCCGGCCTCCGGCGGCTCCTGGCGGGGGAGACGGCCTAGGTGGCTGGTGTCAAACGGGTCGTCTGAGGCGGCCGATCCGATGGTCGGGGCGCCATCCGCGCCAGCCCAGCTGATGATCGGCAAGGTAGCTCGGCCGGGCCGTCCCGGGCGCCTCGATGAGG
>JAJYEB010000304.1 GCA_021790375.1 Chloroflexota bacterium
GCTCGCGGAGCTTGGTGCCGATCGGAACGGTGGGATCCCACCCCATCTCGAGCAGCAGCTCGGAATCGCTGCCGGCCTCGATCCAGCGGCGCAGGTACTCGTGCCCGACCTCGCGCGACCAGTCGTACAGGGCCCGCAGGCCCGGGTTGTCGCGCGAATCGAGGTCGCCGTTGTGGACGGAGACGAACGCGAAGTCGACGAGATCGGTGAAGGCGTCCGCGGTGGGCGCCTCGTTGTACGCCGCGACCCGCGCCTTGGCCTCCTTGAGCAGCGCCTTGGTCCCCTCCCCGGTCGCCTCGCGCTGCGCCTTGACCAGGTGGAGGTCCGGGACCGGCGTCAGCAGCCCATCGGTCTCCGCCTGGCGAAAGGCGTCCCGGACGATCCGGTCGCTCTCCCGCCCGTACGGCAGCCGATGCTGCGGGTGCAGCGTCCGCGTCTTCCGCTCGGTGTCGTTGCGGGTCCACTCCCAGAGCTGCAGCACGCCCTTCCAGGGCTCCTCGGCGACCTGTTCGCCCAGCTCGATCGACTTGGCGAGGACGACTTCCTCCTCCGCCGTCAGGAGCGGCACCTTGCCGATCTCCTTCAGGTACATTCGGACCGGGTCGTCGATGCCGATCATGTCGGCCGACAGCGCCTCGATCTCCTCGGGGGTGGGCTCCTCGGCCTCCTCCTCGAGCTTCGCGGGCGGCTCCTGCCACGGAACCCGCTCGCTGTCCTCCACCGGCACGTCGACGCCGAGCTCCGCGGCAGCGAGCTCGGGCCCGATCTCGAGCTCGTCCTCGGTGTCCTTCGGCTCAACCTCGTCGTCCAGGCCGCGGCGGCGGCGGTCACGCTCGAGCACGGATGCCACGAGCACCTTGTCGGACGGGTCCATGGTCATGCGGGTCCTCCCACTGGGGTCTTGCCGGTGATGCCGGTCGTTGCGGTTCGTGTCAGGACGGTGGAGGCGGCCGCCCGGCGATCCAGGTCGGCGCGCTCGCGTTCGAGGGACCGGATTCGTTCCACGAGCGTCTCATTCCCGCCGCCTCCGTCGTGCCGGCTCTGCGGCTCGGCGAGGTCCGCGCGCAGGAAATCGAGCTCCTCGCCCACGCGCCGCAGCTGGAGCCGGATCAGGCACTGGTCCACCGCCCGCGCCACGCGGTCGTCGGTCAGCGAGGGGCCGGCACGCAGGACCAGGCCGCTGGCAATGGCCGCGAGTTCCGGATCCAGGCCGGCCAGGAACGGGCCGAGGGCCGTTCCCGGCGCCGTCGGATCGGCGGCGCGCGCGTCCCCGTCGGCTGCCACCAGCGCACGCCACAGCTCCCGCGCGGGCGTCGTGAGGAGCATCCCGGGCACCAGGCCCTCCGGCACAGGGCGGCCGGGTGCGTCGGACCGCACTGCCCCGGGCGACATCCCGCCGGGCACGGCCGTTCCCTGCAACGCGGCCCGCTGGTCCGGGTGCCGGAGCAGCAGCCCCAGGATCTCCTGCTCGATCGGGTCGAGCGTCTGCGCGGCCTCCACCGGGTCGATCCCGTCGCGGGACGCGAGCACCGCGTCGGCGGTGAACCGCCCGGTCCCGTGCCCCGTCGCGCCGGGATCCTCGCCGCCCGGCCGGGTCGATGCGGGGCGCTGCAGGACCTCCGCGATGGTGCGCTCCTCCACGCCCGCACGTCGGGCGAGCGCCTGGACGTACGCGTCGCGCTCGACCGGGTCGCCGATCCGTCGCAGCGTGGGCGCCACCGCCTCCACCAGCCGCTTGCGTCCCTGCACCGTCCGCGGGTCGTGGCGCGCGGCGAAGTACTCCACCAGGTAGTCCATGATCGGCTGCGGATCGGCGGTCGCCGCCTCCCAGGCCGCGCGGTCGTCGCGGATCACCTCGTCGGGGTCCTTGCCCTCGGGCAGCCGCACCACGCCGACCTCGGTGAGCCCGATCCGCGCGCCGCTGCGCTGGATCTCCGAGATCAGCGCCGTCAGCTCCGTGGCCCCGAACGTGCCCGCGCTCTGGCCGGCCGGGTCCACGTCGTAGGCCAGCGCGATCGACGGGGCGTAGCGCGTGACCAGCTCGACCTGCGCGGCGGTGAGCGCGGTGCCGAGCCCGGCGACCACGTTCTGGAAGCCGGCCTGGTGGGCCATCAGGGCGTCGGTGTAGCCCTCGACGATCACCGCGCGGCCCGACTTGCGCATGGCACCGCGCGCCCGGTCCACCAGGTAGAGCGAGCGGCTCTTGTCGAAGAGCGGCGTCGCCGGCGAGTTGAGGTACTTGGGGCCGCGATCGCGTTCGGGTGCCCCCTCGGCGGGCCCGCCGGCGCGCTCGAGGATCCGGCCGCCCAGCCCGGTGGCGTATCCCGAGGCGTCGCGGATCGGGAAAATGATGCGGCCCCGGAACCGGTCGTAGACGCCGCCCCGCCGGCCCCGCACCGCCAGGCCCACCGTCTCCAGCTCGTCGTCGGTCGCCCCCCGCTTCGCCCTGAGGTTCTTCGCCAGCGTCTCCCAGGCGTCGGGTGCCCACCCGAGCTGGTAGGTCGCGATCGTCTCGTCGGTGAAGCCCCGCCCGTGGAGGTAGTCGAGCGCCGGCTGGCCGTGGCGCGTGTCGGTGAGCACCCGGTGATAGAAGGCGATGGCCGCCTCGAGGACGTCGCGCAGCCGCTTGCGCCGGGCATCCTCCCGGCTGGTTCGCTCGTCCAGCTCCACCCCGGCCCGTCCGGCCAGGAGCTTCAGGGCCGCGGGGAAGTCGATCCCCTCGCGCTGCATCACGAAGCTGAAGACATCGCCACCGAGGCCGCAGCCGAAGCAGTGCCAGCTCTCGCGCGCGGGGGTGACCACGAACGAGGGCGTCTTCTCGCCGTGGAACGGGCACAGGCCCTTCCAGGTGGTGCCCGCCTTGCGCAGGGGGACGCTCTCGCCGATGACCTCGACGATGTCGATCTTCGACTTGACGGTGGCGACGACGCCTGCGGACAAGGGACCTCTCGACTGGTGTGGACGGGGCGTCGGGTCGGCGACGGGACGTCGGGCTGGCGCGGGCCGATGGGGTGATGCCGGCGACCGGCGTTCCCTTCCGCACGACCGCCCGGACACACTTAGGGCCGTGTCAAGTCTTGACACGGCTTCGAGGGTGGGATGATGCGCCGGAATTGGGGCCTTGTCAAGGGGTCGGGAGGCTTGTCAAGGGGGGAAAGCGCCTC